>JBCDMB010000004.1 GCA_038744685.1 Verrucomicrobiota bacterium | reverse complement strand
TCCGGGAAATCCCGCCTCCAGCCTTTCACAGAATCTCGAACCCGAATACATAGCCGTCTCACCAGATGGTAGTATCGCCATGGTCACCCTCCAAGAAAGCAATGCGATTGCCATTATCGATTTAGAGAAGAAGGAAATCTCCGATTTGGTGGGTCTGGGCTTTCAGGACCATTCCAAAGTTCCGCTCGATGCGAGTGACAAAGATGATTCCGTAATCATCCGAAATTGGCCAACATTCGGTCTCTTTCAGCCTGACTCCATTGTCGCATTCACCGTCGACGGAGAACTTTACTTTGCGACCGCCAACGAGGGTGATGCGCGGGATTACGATGCATGGAGCGAGGAGGCCCGCGCAAAAGATCTAACCTTGGACTCCACCGTGTTTCCCGACGCTGAAACACTTCTCCAGGATGACAACCTTGGGCGCCTGAAAGTCAGCACGAATGCAGGCGACATTGATGACGACGGGGACTATGACATTATCTTCAATTACGGCGGTCGGTCGTTCTCTATTCTCGATGCAGACGGCGCCCTGGTGTACGACAGTGGGTCCGTCATCGAAGAAAGACTTGCGATCGCCGAACCTGACAACTTCAACTCCAACAACGACGAAAATGACTCTTTTGATAGTAGGAGCGACGACAAAGGCCCGGAGCCTGAGGCGATTGCTTTTGCAGAAGTTGATGGTGTCCCCCATCTCTTTGTCGGTCTTGAGCGAGTCGGTGGAGTGGCGATCTTCGATGTGTCTGACCCGAAACAACCGACTTGGGCGGGATACTTCAACAATCGGGATTTCTCCGGAAACGCAGAAGAAGGAACTGCCGGCGATCTCGGTCCAGAGTCGATCATCTTCATCAAAGGAGAAGAGAGTCCAACCGGAGAACCGATTCTCGCAGTCGCCAACGAAGTCAGTGGAACGGTGACCCTTTTCTCGATTGAGAAAGACTAATTGACTCAAGTTTGTAGGAGCGGGTTGATCCCTCGACCCGGCTGGGAGATAGATTGTCCGTTCCGGTATTGACGAATTCCAGATCGAGGGGTGAACCCTCTTCCAACGACTTCGTGCCGAAATAACTCCGTAAAATAGTGCAGTTTCGGAGCGGCTGCCTAAGCTGCCGATCAGAGTTCTCCGGCGACTAAAGTCGCCGCTCCAATTTTGAACGCCTATCGCCTATCCTCCGCTGTTCCGGCTTGAATTCTGTTACAACTCATTCATTCTCATGGGTTTAAACCCATCGGTAAACAGTGGCAGCCTTTGATGAAAACATCGTCCGCGAGTACTTTGAGCTGAACGGATTCCTGGTCCGGCAGCTGCGGAAGTACAAGGTGCAGTCGCGCAAAAAGCGCGCCGACGAGGAGATTGATTTACTTGTCTACAACCCGGCTCCGGAAGAGGTAAGCGCATCCCGTGGGTTCCAGCTCTTCTCTGGTGACGTTCGTTCCATCCATCGCGCACTCGTTGTTGTCAAGGGATGGCATACGTCCTCGTTCACCCCGCGTATGCTGAAGCAGAGCAACAAGATCTTTGATTTCCTGAAGAAGGATGTTCTCGATGCGGTAGAAAAATACTTCAGCGAGGATGACGAACTCATCGAGAAAGTAGATGCTGTGACGAAAGTTCTGGTGCTGCCCGGTCTTCCGGCCACAGAACCTCATCGTCAGGAGTCCATCGAACTCCTTAAGGAAAACGGCATCGACTTTATCGTTACCTTTCGGACGATCCTCGAGAATCTTCTCCAGGGAATCGAGGCAAACAATAGCTATCAGAAGTCCGAATCACTCCACCTTCTTCGTCTTTTGAAGATCTACGACATGATCCGCGCACCCCAAATGGAGTTGTTTACGGACGAGCGAAAGCGGAGGTGAAGCGGTTCGGATTTCAAATTTGAAATCAATCCGGCTGTTTGGGCACTACCTAACCTCAGATCAGGCGCTTGCCCTTGGTCAAACGCTGAGCAATCGCAAAGCGAAGGCTTCCCCTCGCCTCTTCTAACTCCATCGGATCCAGATCTGGTTTTCCTTCGGCTTCGGCAATGAAGCGGCGGGCTCGTTCTTCTGCTTTCTCAACGGCATCTAGATCGATCTCGTCAACGTTGATTGCCGCCTCCGTGAGAACGCGAATTTCATCGTTGCTCACTTCTGCGAATCCCTTGTCGACCGCCAGAGCCTCTTTCTCGCTCCCTTTTTCCACCTGAATGTCTCCTGGCACCAAAAGCGTGACCAGCGGCAAGTGCCCCGGCAGAATCCCGACCTCACCGTCTTCCGTGTTCAGAACCACATAATCGGCTTCTCCCGAGTAGGCTGTCTTTTCCGGTGTAATGATGGTCAGTTTCATCTGTTAAAATCGCTCCGACCCTATTCGGATGCTTCGCCGGCTGCAATCGCTTCGTCGATAGAACCCTTGTAAGCGAAATCGTTCTCCGACAGGTGATCGAGCTCGCCATCCAAAATCATCTTGAACCCACGAATGGTATCTGCCACCGAAACATACTTTCCTGAAAATCCGGTAAAGACCTCCGCAACACTAAACGGTTGCGAGAGATACTTCTGAATCTTCCGGGCGCGGAAAACAGTATTCTTGTCTTCTTCTGATAGCTCGTCGATCCCGAGGATCGCGATGATGTCCTGAAGATCCTTGTAACGCTGCAAAACGTCCTGAACACCGCGGGCGACATTGAAGTGCTCTTCACCGACGATCGCAGGATCAAGAGCGTTTGAAGTGGAGGCAAGCGGGTCCACAGCAGGATAGATACCCAGCTCGGCAATTCGCCGCTCAAGGACAATCGTGGAGTCAAGGTGGGCAAACGTATTAGCCGGAGCCGGGTCGGTAAGGTCGTCAGCAGGAACATACACCGCCTGGAACGAAGTGATCGAACCCTGCTTGGTGGAGGTAATCCGTTCCTGCAAATTACCCATCTCCTGAGAAAGAGTTGGCTGATACCCAACGGCGGATGGAGAACGTCCTAGAAGCGCAGATACCTCCGAACCCGCTTGAGAGAACCGGAAAATGTTGTCGACGAAGAGGAGCACGTCCTGCTTTTCCTCATCGCGAAAATACTCAGCCATGGTCAATCCACTCAACCCCACCCGCATACGAGCACCGGGTGGTTCGTTCATTTGACCGTATACAAGGGCCACTTTCGAATTAGGAATATTCTCCTGATCGATCACACCGGCATCCGACATTTCGTGGTAAAGATCATTTCCCTCACGAGAGCGCTCTCCCACTCCGCAGAAAACCGAAAAACCCCCATGCGCCTTGGCAATGTTGTTGATTAGCTCCATGATCACGACGGTTTTTCCGACCCCCGCTCCACCGAACGCTCCAACTTTGCCCCCCTTAATAAAAGGACAAATGAGGTCGATCACCTTAATTCCAGTTTCCAAAATATTCGCTTGGACGTCCTGATCCACCAGTTCCGGAGGGTTGCGGTGAATCGGCAGACGCTTCTCAAAGGAGACCTCACCCTTTTCATCCACTGGGTCACCCGTCACATTGAAGATACGACCCAGAACCCCCCGGCCAACCGGGACGGTGATGGCTGCTCCGGTATCCACGGCGTCAAGACCACGCACGAGCCCTTCCGTTGATGTCATTGCAACCGCCCGAACCACACCTTCCCCAAGGTGCTGCTGAACTTCGAGAACGACACTGTCCTTCTTGCCGTCGACTTCAAAGGAAGTGTTCAAGGCCTGATAAATCTTCGGCACGTTTTCTTCGTCAAACTTCACATCGACGACAGGGCCGATCACCTGCACGATCTTTCCGATATTTTCCATGGGAGGGTCAGTGGTTTCTTTGATTAATTAAAAAAAGTTGCTGCGGAGAGTTCGAGAATCTCCTGAGTAATGGCACCTTGGCGCGCCTTGTTGTATTCAAGTGTAAGGTCATCCACCAGACTCTTGGCGTTGTCCGTTGCAGACTTCATAGCGACCATCCGCGCACTGTGTTCGGAGGCCTTCGCGTTTAGGACTCGCTGATAAACGGATTCCTTAATGAAAAGCTCAAGGATGTGATCCATGACGGCTTTCGGATCCGGCTCAAAGATCATTTCTCGTTCATCCGTGGTAATCTCACCAAGCTCCGCGGTGTGCTGATCTACGAAAGCCCGAAGACTGGCTAGTGGAACGACAGGGTCGAGCCGAGGCTCCTGAGTCAGTGTATTCACGAATCTGGGAAACAGGATTTCGATCGTATCAATTTCTCCACTTCGATACTGATCGTCCATCGCTTCCACGATCGGGCGAACCTCGGAGTAGTTTCCGGTATCGCTTACCGTGAAGTCAGCGGCCAGCTCTTTTCTTGAGCGGGTCAAAAACTGCCGTCCCTTTCTTCCAATGTTGAACCAGCGGATGGGAGGCTCTTCCTCCATGGCTAGGATTTTGCGGAAAAGATTGGAATTCAATGGGCCGCAGAGACCACGGTCGGAAGTCACTAAAAGGATACCTCTTCGCTTTACCTCGCGATTCTCGAGGTAAGGGTGCGTGATCTTAACGTCCTCCATTCGATCGCAAAGGCTGGCGAGTATCTTGAGAAAGTTCCGCGAGTACTCCTGCCCCTTGAGCGCCGCAGCCTGAGCACGCTTCATCTTGGAAGCGGCCACCAACTGCATCGCCCGGGTAATCTGAGCCGTATTCTTGACGCTCTTGATCCGATTGCGAATATCGCGGGTGTTGGCCATATCGTTCGTTCAGGGTTTAGACTGGGCGTTATCCTGATCTAAACAAATGTGGCTTTCCACTCTTCAACGGCACCTTTGAGCTCTTCCGTAATTTCGTCACTGAGTTTTGCTTCAGATCGAATCTTCGTAAGAAGGGCTTCTTTTCGGTTGCTCAGAAACTCTTCCAGAGCAGCGGTAGCCTCTTGGATCTTGGCCACCTCAATATCATCAAAGTAGGCGTTCTGCACCGACCAGAGGATGGACACTTGGACTTCGACAGGTTTCGGAGAAAACGCCGGTTGCTTGAAGACTTCGACTACGCGGGCACCACGGTCAAGTTGACCTTTCGTCTTTGCATCCAGATCGGATCCAAACTGAGCAAACGCCGCCAACTCACGGTATTGAGCCAGCTCAAGCTTCACCTTACCAGCAACCTGCTTGGCTGCTTTGATTTGAGCGGCAGAGCCCACGCGGGAAACCGAGAGACCCACAGAGATCGCCGGTCGCACACCTTGATTGAACAAATCCGTCTCTAGAAAAACCTGACCATCGGTAATCGAAATCACGTTGGTCGGAATGTAGGCAGAGACGTCACCCGCTTGAGTCTCAATGATCGGCAGAGCGGTCAACGACCCGTTTCCATAATTCTCGCCAAGGCGGGCAGACCGCTCAAGCAGGCGGGAATGCAGGTAAAAAACGTCCCCCGGATAAGCTTCACGACCGGAAGGGCGTTTTAGAATGAGAGAGATTTGCCGGTAGGCTACCGCGTGTTTGGAAAGGTCATCATACACAATGAGTGAATCCATTCCATTCTGCATGAAATACTCACCCATCGCCGCACCGGAAAATGGGGCAATGTATTGGTTAGCCGGGTTCGAAGCTGCTGGAGCTGATACGACCGTAGTGAACTCAAGAGCGCCCGCCTTCTCCAAGACAGCAATCGTCCGGGCAACGTTTGAGTTCTTTTGACCCACGGCTACGTAAATGGAGTAAACCGGACGAAAATCAGGATCCCCAGACTCCAAACCAACCCTGTTGATGTTCGCCTGATTGATGATCGTATCGATCGCAATCGTGGTCTTTCCGGTTTGGCGGTCTCCAATGATCAACTCACGTTGGCCACGGCCGATCGGAATCATCGAATCAATGGCCATAATCCCAGTCTGGAGCGGCTGATCCACAGATCTACGAGGAATGATTCCCGGGGCAATGCGCTCTACGGGAAAACGATCTTCCGCCTTGGTTTCTCCCTTTCCGTCAACTGGCTGCCCAAGTGCATCCACAACCCGCCCAAGAAGTGCTTTCCCGACGGGAACTGAAAGAAGTCTTCCAGTCGTTTTGACTTCATCTCCTTCACGGATGTTTGCGGGATCTCCCAGAATCACCGCTCCGACCTCGTCTTCTTCCAAATTCAAGGCGATGCCAAACACGCCACCTGGAAACTCGATCATCTCGTTATACATGACCTTGGAGAGGCCGCTTATTCGGGCGACCCCGTCGGCAATGGAAAGGACGTTTCCTACGTTAGTCTGCTGGGTCGAAGCCCCAAGACGGGAAATCTCCTGTTCGATCTGTTCAACAATGCTGCTCATGGTAGATGAAAATAGTGAAAAAGGGTTAGTTGCTTGGGTTGCCTAGACCGGCCAATCGGGAAGGGATTGAATTTTCGAATACGTCGTCACCCACCTGCACCTTCGTTCCCGCTATCATAGAGGGATCGACACTGGTTTCGACAGCGAGCTCACGGCCGTATTCTTTGGAAAAACTCCTTCGGATCAGTTCCTGAGACTCTGCTCCAATCGATGCTCCTACCGTAACCGTAGCGGTCGTGGAGGAAATCTCCCGTTCCGCCAGGAAAGCCAAGTAACGCAAAATATCGCGGTAGTCGCTGGGTGGATCCTCGCGGAGGGATGCCAAAATTCCCTCAGTCGTCTCCGCAGATAGGCGACCTGCCTCGTCTCTGCAATAGTCGAGAAGACGGGCAGCAATCTTTCTGGCTTTCGGATTCTTTCGCATCAAAGAATTTTAATTGAACGAAACTGCCAGCTTTTCGGCGGCACTGTCAGAAAATCTTTGCTTCTGATCATCTGTCAGCTGCTCGTCGAGCACCTGACGGGTTGTCTCTACGACAAGGCGAGACACTTCGCCGCGAACCTCGTCGATCATCTTTTTCCGCTCAGCAGCCAAGGACTCTTCGCCTCTCTTGATAATCCCTTCGGCTTTCAGACGTGCTTCTTCAGTTTTAGCATCAATCAGGGCTGTTGCCTGCGCCTTAGCCTCCTTCATGATTTCCTGAGCCTCAAGAGAGGCCTTCCGAAGGGTTTCCTCGTGGCTCTTTTCAGCATCAGCAAGCTTTGCCTTCATTTCTTCAGAAAACCGCAGTCCATCTTCAATCTTCTGTTGGCGTTCGGAAACCGTCCGAAGGATCGGACGGAATGCGAGGAAATAAAGGAGGGCCACGACAACAACGAAGTTGATCGTTTGCCCAATGAAGAAGCCCGTGTCCAAACCGAAGTGCTTTACGATCGTTTGGACAGGTCCCTCGATTTCTTCGCCTGCCGGAGCGGCCGCGATCGTAATCTTAGTCAGGAATTCGGTGAACATGGGAAGTAAAGTAAGGAGCCGTCGGACGGAGAGAAATCCGTCCGACGACAGTTAGATAACAACGACTTTCTGGATTAACCTCCGTATAGGAAGAGCGAGTAGAAGGCGACCGCCTCTGCAAGCGCCATCCCAATAATACTCTGAACGAGGATTTTGGCGGAGGCACCCGGATTGCGGCCGACCGCTTCAACGGCTTTGACTCCAATGAGTCCTACACCGAGTGCGGCAGCAGCGCAGCCGAGACCCGCGGTCAAACCTGCTCCGATGTCACCAGAGATTTCTGCAATTATATCGATCATTTTTTAATGACTTGATGTTGTTGTTGGTAGTGGTTTTCCCGACGCCCGGCACTCGGTGAGGATTGGTTACCTCTGGCACCGGTCCCGCCAGGGAAATTGATTAATCAATGTTCGTGTTCCTCATCGCTATGATTGCAAATCAGGCCGATGTAAACGGCCACGAGTAGGGTAAACACTAGGGCTTGAACGAAGCCGATCAGCATCTCCAGAAAGTAGAAGGGCACTGGCAGTAAAAAGGCAAAAATCCCATGCATACTGGACAACAGATTCTCACCTCCAAACATGTTTCCAAACAGGCGGAACGAAAGTGAAACGGGGCGGAACATAATCGAGATGACCTCGATGAATCCAACTGCGATGAAGATGAGAGTCAGCAAATAGTAAATCGGCATTGGAACCTCATCCTTGTCTGCCTTGTTTCCAAAAATGTCTTTAATCACACCTCTCGGACCAACGTACACGAAAATGAAGTAGAGCCACGCTATCATCGCAACAGCAGCAAGTGCGAAGGTCATGTTCAAATCTGCGTTCGCGGGGCGGATAAAGTAGTTGAGGTGATCCTTTACCCTACCCTCTTTACGAAGGTTCCGAATCATTTCGTCCTGCTCTTCAGAACCTTCAGCGTAACTATTGAATAGATCCTGCTGCTCAGCCGAGTAAAACTGGACCTTCATGGTGTCATCCCCGATCGTGCCGACCCCTGGTAGCAACCCGCTCCAATTCGTAATCAGCACAAACGTAAACAGGCCACCCAGAAGCCAAAAAGTCGGCTGCACCATTTTCTTACCCACAATCGGTTCAATCAAGTCCCTGAGACCTATGACCAAAGTCTCAACAACCACCTGACCTTTTCCCGGAATGAGAGACATCCTTCCCGCTAACGTGCGGATAATGAAGATGATGAAGAACGAGATCACCCAACTCGTGACCATTGCATTAGTAATCGGAATTCCGAAAACGTCACCGATTACGTAGGCAGAGGGTGACACGCCATCGTCGGCTGCCATAAGGGCAGTCCCACCGGCAAGAAAACCGAATACGATGAGAAGGTGTCTCAATTTCATCAACTGTGCAGAGCGCGAAACCGATAGTTATGGAAAACACCTACTGAAGGGGTCAACTCCCAAAGCGAGAGTTTTTCATTTTCACTCGTTTTCTTCAAGAAAATGGGGTCTTGAGTTACTCTGTCTCCTCTTTGATTGGCTCCACGTTTCTAATGTGAAGATCGGCCAGTTGCTTGGCCGTCACCGGAGTTGGAGCGCTCGACATCAGGTCCTGACCCTTCTGGGTCTTTGGGAAAGCGATCACGTCACGAATACTCGACCGTTCCGCAAGAATGGCAACGAGGCGATCCAATCCAAAGGCAATCCCTCCATGAGGGGGTGCCCCGTAGGAAAATGCCTCCAGCATATATCCAAATCGTTCCTCAACTACGTCCTTGGGCAGGCCGAGGACATCCTCGAATACCTTTCGCTGCAGTTCGGGCTGATGAATACGAATACTACCCCCACCCAGTTCAACCCCGTTGAGGACGAGATCGTAATGCTGTCCACGGACAGCTTTGGGATCTGAGTCCAGCAGATCCGCATCCTCGGGAACCGGTGAAGTGAATGGGTGGTGAGCCGCAATGTAGCGACCCGCTTCCTCATCAAAGAGCATCAACGGGAACTCAATTACCCAAAGAAATCGGTAATCGCGGGGGTCGCGCTGCAGTAGTCCGCGTTTCTCAAGGAGTTTTGCCGAATCGAGCCGAACCCTGCCAAGAATCGTTACCGCCGACTCCCATTCACCCGCTGCGAAAAACACGACGTCTCCATCCTCAACCTCGAGACGGCTGCGGAGATCTTCCTTCTCCTCTTCCGATAGAAACTTCAAAATAGGAGACTTCCATTCACCGTTATCCGACTTGATAAACGCGAGCCCCTTTGCCCCAAGAGATCGGGCGGCTTCCTCCAGAGCTTTCAATTCACCTTGGGTCAAATCGGCCAAACCCTTGGCGTTGATCGCTTTGACAACGCCTCCCACTGCGACCGCACCGGCAAAAACCTTGAAACCTGAGGAAGCAAAGACATCGGAGAAATCGACAATCTCCATTCCGAAACGGGTATCGGGCTTGTCACTCCCATAGCGCTCCATTGCCTCCTTGTAGGACAATCGGGGAAAGGGAGTCTGGATATCGACATCCAGTGCATCCTTCCACACTTGCTTCATCAATCCCTCAACAAGCTCGTAGAGATCCTCACGGTCGATAAACGACATCTCGAGATCGATTTGAGTAAACTCGGGCTGACGGTCAGCCCGCAAATCTTCATCACGGAAGCAACGCGCCAGCTGGAAGTAGCGCTCCACTCCTGCGACCATTAGCATTTGTTTGTACTGCTGGGGAGACTGGACCAGAGCGTAGAATTCATTCGGATTAAGACGACTTGGCACGAGAAATTCGCGAGCACCCTCCGGCGTGCTCTTGAAGAGCGATGGAGTCTCCACTTCTAAAAATCCCTGCTCGTCGAGATAGCTTCTCACTGCCTGACTTGTCCGATGGCGCAACTGAAGAACAGATAGATTCCTCTGGCGGCGGAGGTCCATGTAACGATAACGCAAGCGGAGGTCCTCGTTCACCTTTTCCGCTTTCTCATCGTCCATTGGAAACGGCGGAGTCTTCGATCGGTTAAGTAGCTCTACCCTTGAGGCCTGTACTTCGATCTCACCGGTAGCCATCCGTGGATTGATCGTTTCCGGCTCGCGAAGAACCACCTCTCCTTCGATTTCAAGCACGGACTCCGTTTTGAAATGTGCCAAAGCCTCATCAATGGTCTGGTCGCCCGGGTGGAAAACGACTTGAGTGATCCCCTCCCGGTCCCGCAGATCGACAAAAAGGACGCCACCGTGATCCCGAACCGAGTCAATCCAGCCTGCCAAGACTACCGACTGACCTGCCGCTTCCTTTCGCAACTCTCCACAATTATTCGTCCGCGTCTTCATTAAAAAAACCATGAAGCAAAGCCTGCTCACGGGTTGGGGACAAGTGTAAAGGATCCGATTGCCAGACCTTTCATCCCCAATCAGCCTCCGTTCATGAAATTAAAGGTTAGAAACCTCTTCGAGAAGCCGGAAGGGGTCGGCGAGGACTTTTACCCCCTGCTGACAAACCCCGCTCTAAAACTCGAGCACATCGTATCCCGCGGAGCCAACAGCGACGAAGAGTTCTGGTATGATCAGGAAACCGATGAATGGGTAGTCCTTCTGAAAGGGACAGCCGTTCTCGAAAAAGAAAATGGAGAGTTAATCCCTTTGAAGGGCGGCGACCATCTCGTGATTCCCGCCCATTGTCGCCACCGAGTTGCCTCAACTTCGAGCGATGCGCACTGGCTCGCCCTGCACTGCGCTGAACCGTTGGTTTGATGGATTTCCGAGTTGGCATCCGATTAGCTGACAGGATTGTTGATTGAGCTTTCCGATCCTTCTATTCGCGAACGAACCTCCAGATTCTCCAAAAATTCAGAACTGGATTCGCGTCCCCGTTTCACCTAACACACAGAAATGGAATCTCTTACCGTTCAACTGGGGGAACGCTCCTACCCGATCCGGATCGGATTTGAACTCTTTGAGAGTCTAACGGAGGCATCTCACTTGAATCGACAGATTCGGGCAGGTCGTCGCTGCGCAATCGTTGTCGACTCGACCGTAAGAGAGACTCATGGCAGACTCATTGAAGAAGCGTTTCCTGGGATTCCTCAATTCACAGTTCCAGCTGGGGAAGAATCAAAGTCATTGTCGCAGGCGGAGGAAGTCCTCGAGTTTCTTGCTGACAATCACCTTGACCGAAGCTCTTTTGTCATTGCTGTAGGCGGCGGCGTAGTCGGAGATCTCGCAGGATTTTGCGCCGCAACGTACTTACGGGGAGTCGATTACTTCCAGATTCCTACGACCCTCCTTTCAATGGTGGATAGCTCGGTCGGCGGCAAGACGGGGGTAAATCTGGTCGCTGGCAAAAACCTCGTCGGGGCTTTTCTCCAGCCGAACGGAGTCGCGGCATGGCTACCTTTTCTCGAAACTCTCCCAGAAAGAGAATTCGCTGCAGGAATGGCCGAGGTCATCAAATACGGAATACTGGCCGACGAAGATCTATTCCACCTTTTGGAAAAGACAGGTAGACTAGATGCCCGTTCTCCCATTCTCGAAAGTGTCGTCCTTCGATGCTGCGCAATCAAAGCGCGGATCGTCGCAGAGGATGAAACCGAGCTGGCTCAGGAGGGCGGAAGAGCCCTGCTGAATCTAGGCCACACTTTTGGCCATGCGATTGAAGCCGTGGCTGCCTACAAAACCTATCTTCACGGAGAGGCGATCAGCATCGGTATGATCCTTGCCGCTGAGTTTTCCGCACGGAATGGATTTCTCGAGTCTTCTGCGGTAACGAGAATCCGTGACCTCATCCTGGCCAACGGTTTACCTTCAACACTTTCCGCTCCCCTTTCAGTTGACGATCTCCTGGCGGCTATGGGTCGAGACAAAAAGAACCGGGAAGGAAAAATTCGCCTAGTTGTAATCGATGAAATCGGGAAAGCACGGACTCAGGAAATCGCAGATTCCGTCCTCTTGGAGGAACTCTGGAAAGAAGCGGGAGCCCAGTAACTTATGAATATCTTCGAATGGTTCTTAGCATCCGTTTACCTACTGGCAGGATGCTTGCTTTTTCTTTACGGGCTAAACTGTTACTGGCAGGTATTCTTTTTTCTGCGCGGACGCGCTTTCCTCGAGCGACAGGATCAGCGAGCCCGAGAGGTCGAGGAGAAGCTTTGGAGGGATGAATCGTCCCTTCCTGTGGTGACGACGCAGATCCCTCTCTACAACGAATTCAATGTAGCCGAGCGAATCATGAGGGCTGTCGCGTCGATTGACTACCCTTTGGAGAGGCACCAAATCCAGGTGTTGGATGATTCCAATGATGAGACTTGTGCGGTGATCGACCGGGTCGCTGATGCTCTAAGGGAGGAGGGTCATTGGGTGGATGTTTTTCGGCGGGAAAACCGGGAGGGATTCAAAGCCGGCGCTCTTAAGGCAGGTCTTGAAGAGGCCAAGGGAGAATTTGTTTCGATCTTTGACGGCGACTTTGTGCCCAAGGCAGATTTTCTGCGCAAGACCCTTCCTCTTTTATTGGACGACTTTCGTCTAGGACTCGTCCAAGGAAGGTGGAGCCACCTCAATCCCAAGGAGAATATTCTCTGCCGAGCTCAATCCGTCGGAATCGATGGCCACTTCTCGATCGAACAATCCGCACGGTCTTCCAATGGTCTCTTTTTTAATTTCAACGGAACTGCAGGGGTTTGGCGCAAGGAAACCATCTACGACTGTGGAAATTGGGAGGGGGACACCTTAACCGAGGATATGGACCTTAGCTATCGGGCTCAGCTAGCCGGATGGCGATTTGCTTTCAAAAGTGATGCAGTTGTTCCTGCAGAGCTTCCCTCCACCTTCACCGCTTTCAAAAATCAGCAGTTTCGCTGGGCCAAAGGCTCCATTCAAACAGCGAAGAAGCTCTTTCCACGTGTTTGGAGATCGGGACATTCGCTGGTGGTGCGTATACAGGCCCTTCTACACATGACCCACTACGCAATTCACCCGGTAACGCTCACGGTCGCACTATTGAGTCTTCCGATTCTCTTTATCCTTCCGGAGGAGCTACACGTTCTTCTCCGGTCATTCGGAGTCGCCGCGATTCTCGTTGCTGCCCTTGGGCCAAACTCTCTTTACCTTGTCGGCCAACGCCACCTCTATCCGGAGACTTGGCCTAAACGAGTCGTCCTTTTGCCTCTTCTTACGGTGATCGGGTTGGGGATTTCAGTCTCCAACAGTAGAGGAGTGATCAGCGGTATTTTTGGAAAGGACAGCGAGTTTGTCCGCACTCCAAAGAAGGGATCCAACAACGCAGTTACCTACCGCGCTAAAGCCTCATGGGTAGTCGGAGCGGAGATTTTCCTCGGGTTTTACTGCATGATTTCGTTTATCCTCCACGTCTACCTCGGAATCTGGGGTATCTCTCCTTTCCTTTTTCTCTACACTATTGGTTACCTCTTCGTTGGTTTCCTCTCCCTGTGGGAAATCATTGATTTCAATCCTCGTAGGCTCCGCAGCAACAGGCGTAAGATTCCGCGCTCAGAATCTCAAACGGCCCGAACTGTCGGCTGAATTGTCGCCTCAAGCCTCCGAAATACCTTTATAAAATCCGATCCATGACCCGTTGGGTTGTCTTCTTACTCGGGTTTTTCCTCCTAGTCGCTGGTTGCCTTCCGTTTGCGTCTCTTGCTCGGTTTGATGAACCAACGGTCTGGCGCTCGTTTGGATTTCTCTTCCAAGCGGCTGGAGTGGCCCTTTGCTGGGGTTTCTATCCTCTGCGGGATCGGCATTCCCGCTTGAGTGTTTTCTTGGTCGTTCTGGTGTCTATCACCCTGCGGGTGATTCTCTGGCCTACTCCGGAAAGCGATGATGTCTATCGATACCGCTGGGAAGGAACCCTTGTGCTCTCCGGAATCAATCCCTTCGAAAAAACGGCTGATGATCCTTCACTCGCTGAGTTTCAAAACGAAGACTGGCAGCGAATGAATCACAAAGATCGGGGCACAGTCTATCCTCCGGTTGCACAATTCGTATTCGCAGGCACTCAGTGGCTCTCGGGAGTTGTCTCTCAACCTCTTGATAAACTGGTCTTCGTGCTTTTCGATCTGGCAACCCTGTTCGTTGTCTTCTCCTTGCTGAGACGGCGATCCTTGCCGAGCCATTTCGCGCTTCTTTACTCGATCAATCCGGTTATTCTCCTGTCATTCGCAGGTGAGGCCCACTATGACTCGCTTTTCGTTTTTCTTCTTACTTCAGCAGCCTTAGCTCTAGAGAAGGGGTGGGTGCGGCTCTCGTGGCTGATGCTTGCGATCTCTGCTCAGGTCAAATTGGTAAGCCTTGTTCTTCTCCCCGTCTGGCTTCTCCAAAGAGCCTTTCGTGGATGGTGGATTCTACCCCTCTTGATCCTAGTGACCTGGCTTCCGTTTGTAGGAGCTCTGGAAACCTGGATCAGTTCTCTCAAAGAATTTGGAGGAACCTCTACCTTTCAGGGATTAATTCCACTCCTTCTTAGAGAATTTGAGATTTCAGAAAGCCTTGCCTCTCCAATCGGAGGAGTTCTGGGCGGTTGTGCTCTGCTCTTCATTTTTTGGAAAGGAGGTTCCCCTTCGACGCTTATCCGAAGAGTCATCGGTGCCCTCATTCTTTTCAGTCCGATTCTTCACTTTTGGTACCTCAGCTGGTTCCTCCCCTTTCTCTGCCTGAGGCCCTCTCTTAGCTGGATTTGGCTATGCCTATCGCAGAGCTTGTACTTTCTCGTTTGGGTCCAATTCGAACAAACGGGATACTGGGAGCTGCCAGACTGGGCAGAATGGACGATCTGGGGACCTTTTCTGGTTCTGGGAGTTTTTGAAGGAAATCGTCTGCGTCAGCAGAGAAGAGTTCGTTACAGCAGAGAGAGTAATGACGATGAACGGACGATTGGAGTCGTCATACCGACCCTCAACGCCGGAGATACCTTGGCTCAATGTCTTGATTCGATCTCGAAGGGAAAACGAGCCCCAGACGGATTGATTATTTCAGATGGTGGCTCAACCGACAACACTCTCGACATTGCCTCCCAGCATGGAATTCAAGTGGTTTCCTCTCCTCGTGGACGTGGATCTCAAATCTTCACCGGTATCGAAGCGATGGAGACGGACTGGATACTGATTGTTCACGCAGATTGTATCATTCAACCCCTCGTCTTGTCAGAGATCCAGTCACTCGACACCTCGGTAGTGGGAGGTGCCTGTGGTCAGCGCTTTCTCCACCCCTCCAGCGTGCTCACTCTGGTCGAATTTATGAACGAAGGTCGGGCAGTCTTCGGCGAATCCTATTGGGGCGATCAGGGAATATTTCTTCGCCGCCGTTATGAAAAAGCTTGGAGGAGCCTCGAGAAGTTTCCACTCATGGAAGATGTGGAACTCAGTCGGCTTTTGAGGCGAGAGGGAGAGACTGTTTACCTAGGACGAGAGACAAAAGCAGGAACAGCGAAGTGGGGCCGAGGGACCAGATTCAATAGATTCATCCTCGTTTTTGCCACTGTCATTCGGTTCCGGCTGGCCGGCCTGGTAGGCAAGCAAGCCGAAAGCGCCAAAACACTCTACAGCCGCTACTACGGCAAGTAATACCGGATTCAGGAAACCAGTCGGAAGAATTTTCTTTTCCCCGCCTGAATCACCTGTCCCTCACCCACTTCTCCGATCGATGTAGAACGGTCATCGATCCGACTCCCATTCCTCTTCACCGCTCCCTGCCCAATAAGACGGATAATCTCCTTCTTACTCGAAAACAGATCGGAGTTCGCCATCGCATCCACCAAAGTGGATTCCGCCGTTAAGCCAAACGCGGCCATCGAAACTTCGTTCATTTGCTCTGGGTTCTCTCCGCGGGTGAACACCTGCTCAAAGTTGCGCAAAGACTCTTCCCCTTTCTCTTGAGAGTGAAATCGACTGACTAACTCCTTCGCCAAGCCCTTCTTGGCGTCCATGGGATGACCCTTTTTGAGATCTTCAATCTCCTCAACCCCAGTAAGCAGGAGCAGGCGCCAGTACTCCCACATGGTCTCGTCGGGAATTGACATCACCTTACCAAACATTTCTGACGGCGAATCGTTGAACGAGACATAATTGTCGAACGATTTCGACATTTTGCGATGTCCGTCCAAACCCACCAAAAGAGGTAGCGTCAATACTGCCTGCTCAGGTTTTCCGGCGTCTTTCTGAAGGGCTCTTCCTACCAGCATGTTGAAGAGCTGATCGCTTCCTCCGAGCTCCACATCTGCGTCGAGAATCAACGAGTCGTATCCTTGGATCAGCGGATAGAGAAACTCTACGATGCTGATCGGTGTGTTCGACTGATGTCTTTTGGAAAAATCGTCCCGCTCCAGCATACGAGCCACTGTCATCTTACGCGAGAGATCAAGACAGTCTGCAAAACTCATGTCCTTGAACCATTCACTGTTGTAGCGAACCGTAGTCCTCTCTCTGTCGAGCACCCGGAAAGCTTGGTCTAGGTAAGTCTTTGAGTTTGTTTCAACATCCTCAGCAGTCAAAACGGGCCGGGTCGAAGACCGTCCACTCGGATCCCCAATCATGGCCGTGTAATCTCCAATGATCAATATCGCCTCGTGGCCAGCGTCCTGAAACTCACGCAACTTGTTGAAGACCACGAGATGACCGAAGGTAAGATCGGGACGTGTAGGATCGACCCCCAGTTTCACTTTCAACCGTTTCCCTAGAGCGATCCTCTCTCGGAGTTCATCCGCACCAATTGCGTCTTCGGTGTTTTTCTCAAAGTCAAAAGCGGTCATACCCTGAACCAAACGCTAGTTTTTCGCCTGTGCCGTTGGCAAGGGTTCAATCCACAAGTCTAATCGAGTTGGAGTTGGGTGCGGTCACAACTTTGATCGCATACGGGGAGATTTCGAATGCCAGAATCAGTCGGTTTCTAATTGAGCCTCACCTCTCAGTTGCTCTGACTCGCTTTTCCTTTTTGTTCGCGGGGTGCACTTTTGGATTCGGTTTATTCTCATAGTTGGTATTGCGATGGGCTGCGGTTGCGGACTTCGTCCTTTGGAGAGATCAGGCGAGGCCTCCTTTATCGGAGAGAAGCGCTGGCAATCGACGGATGGATTTACTCATACGTATCAGGTTTGGGAACAATCCAAACAACCAAAGGCAGCGTGGATTCTCGTGCACGGGTTTGCGGGTGCCGCGAGCGACCTCACTCCTTTAGCAGAAGCTGCCTCTGATTGGGGTGATGTTGTCTACGCAATCAACCTGCGGGGAATGGGTCCTGACGTAGATACGGACCTGAAAGGAGATGTGGAATCTCCTTTCGAGTGGCCGAGAGACCTTGGAGAGTTCATGAGGTTGGTAGCCGAGCAGCATCCGGAAACTCCGATCTACTTGGTGGGAGAAAGCCTTGGAGTCTCGATCACGATCGTGTCCCTCTACCGAGACCCGAATGAAACCGTTCCGCTTGCAGGGGTTGTCATGCTCTCTCCTGTGGTCGAGTTTGGTCTCGAAGCGACCGCTCTGCAGAGATTTATGGGCCAAATATTTCTGACTTTGGTTCCTACCCGAAGAATCAACCTTGTCGATCTCGGGGACGAGCAAGGCGTGGAGGAAAGACCGCCAATTACACCTCTTCCAGAAGAACAAAAAGCACTCGAAGAGGCTCCCCACCGAATCGATGAGGTGACCCTGCGGTTCCTCGTTTCGTCGATTGAGCTGGTCAATTCGACAGAACCCCTAGTCGAATCGATAAGCGGTGTCCCACGACTGATCGCCTATGGAGGAAAGGATGCCTTTATCCCGGCGGCCCGTATCGATGAATTCGCCGGAGCGGTAACGGACCTCGAAGGACCGACGGAGGTTATCTTCTACCCTGAAGGTCACCATCTTCTTCTCAGAGACTACCCTAAGGAGGATCTCCTGGTTGAGATTGAGTCCTGGCGTTTTGGAGTCGCCGAGGCAGAGGAATGAGAGTCAATCTCGCCCTTGCAAAGAGCGGGCGTGGCTAAGTCTTTACCAGACCTTCGTCTATATTTCCGTTTGGCTTTCACGCGTTACACCTTCGTCCTCGGTTTCCCAGAACATAACGAAGAACTCGTCACCTCTGCGTTGCTTTTCCCACGGGAATCAGCACCGTGGCCGTTTATGACTGATCCAATTCAGCTTCTCAGCGAGTACATTTTTTTTCCCAGTGTCTCCACTGATCCAAAAGCAAGAGATGGGATGAGAGGTGCCATTGATTTTGCGTCAAGGCGGCTTCAGACCCTGGGGTTTGCTGTCGAAGAAATACCTACCCCACTCCATCCAATTCTCTACGCAGAGCGGTTCGTTGGTGAAGGACTGCCTCATATTTTGATCTATGGTCACTACGACGTGCAGCCGGCCGAACCTCTGGAACTGTGGACAAAACCACCTTTTGAGGCCGAAGTCCGTGACAACCGTCTCTATGGAAGGGGCTCGGCAGACAACAAAGGACCCCAAATCGTTCACATGGCTGCTCTTGAGCAGGCCTTGGAGAAAAATCCAGATCTACCTCTTAACATCACTTACTTTATCGAAGGCGAAGAGGAGATTGGGAGCCCGAGTTTTAGAGGTTTTTTGAAGGAATATAAGGAGAGGCTCGCTAAGGCCGATTTTGTTCTGCTTTCAGACACGGGTAGCCCATCGCCTGACCAAATAGTGATTACAACCGCTCTTAGGGGACTTGTATCGCTCCAAGTAGAACTCACCGGGCCTCGAATGGATCTTCACTCAGGCATTCACGGAGGAGCGGTTCGCAACCCTATTCAAGCCTTGGCCACTCTCCTCGCAACGCTTCACAAGGAGGATGGTTCCGTCAATCTACCTGGATTCTACGATGGCGTCTCACTGCCCGAGCCATGGGAGCGGGAAGAACTCTCCCTTCATCCATCCAATGAAGAAGAATACGCCGAGTTTCTCTCAGTAGACGAGTTTTTCACTGCGCCCGGCTACTCCGCTCTGGAAGCGGTTCGTTTTGGTCCCACGCTGGAGATCAATGGTATTGGTGGAGGTTTTCAGGGAGAGGGACAAAAGACAGTGATTCCGAGCAAAGCTTTCGCCAAGATCACTTGCCGATTGGTAGCTGGTCAGGACGCAGCTCATATCGAAGAGCTACTGATCAAGTGCCTAAAGGAAAGAACACCTTCGGGAGTCCGTCTTGAGGTAGAAGCGCATGGACGTGGAAATCCTTACTCGATCGTTCCACCCGGGCACTCCAACACCCCTTCGGATCAAAGTTCGGCAATCCAAAAAGGCTTTTCTGTAGTCGAGTCAGCAATCACAAAGTCGTTCGGTAAGCGGCCGCTCTACCTGAGGGAAGGTGGCAGCGTTCCCATTATCGCGGACCTTAAGGACATTGTCGGGCTCGATACCATCATGGTCGGCTTATTCACCCCAGAGGACAATCTTCATGCTCCCGACGAAAGTTTCCATTTGGATATCCTCCGCAATGGAATCAGCGCGTTTGCGGAGGTGTTTGAAGAGCTGGCAGCAAAAGGGGCACTTCGATTAACCTCCTTTGGCTCGTGATTGCGGCTCCGCCGGAATCCGGGTGAGGCTGCGGAGAGGTTTGCGGGCCAGAGGCCCTCAGACCTCTCCGCTAACGCTGCCCGGAACCGGTGCTGCCGCAACCCCATAGGGGCGAAGGACTTTTGGATTTGAGCCGCGTTGCGGCTCCGCAGACGGGCTTCTAGCCCGCCAAGCGGAGCTGTCGCCTTGCTCAAATCCAAAATTGCTCTCGTCACGTCCAAAGGAGGTTAGTCGAAGTGCCCAAAAGATGAATCCATCTCACTAGAATCCATAGCTGAAAATAATGCTCCATCCGGTGACATTGTCGCCAGCGATCCCCTGCCCTCCCAGTCTTAGATTTTGCATGGGCCAATCGAGACGCTTGATGTTCAACTCGACTGCGGCTCCGTAGCTTAGAAACGAGTTAAACCCGAGGGCTTGGCGACTTCCGCCCAAAAACGCAGTTCCGCCAGTCGTCAGAACCACCGAAACCGGGAAGCGATTCCACTCGAAGAAGGTGGGAAAAACTGCCTCCAGATCGGTATCGATGGTGGTTGCCGATCCGGATATATCGATGTCGTCGGTGGATGTCCGGTAAGTGGTTATCTCGTTATAGGTCGCGCTTGTCGAAAGGCGGGCCGTGTAGAAGTCAAACGGTTGCTCGTACTTGAAGGCGAAGGTGAGGCCCGACAGAATCGCGTCTGCTTCCCAGTCAAAGACCGACCCCTCAAACGCCGGATCCAGAATATTCTCTGCAATCGCTCCCCGGTAGCCTGCGTTACTTTCCAATCGAACAAACCCCAAGTTGATCGTTGGGGCGAACGTCCAAAATTCGTTGAGAACGAATTCGTTTCCGCCGGAGAGAATGAAACCGTAGGCCGTCCAATCAGCACGAACCGCTTCCTCCGAATCAATATCCAGCCGATAATCAATCGTCTGGTAAGGAATCACTCCCTGAAGGAATGGTCTCCAGCGATCTCCGTCTTCAAAAAAGTCTTTCCGAAAACCTACGCGATAGACATTGATCTCCGCCGATGCGTTTGGCCCCGGATCCACGTAGTAGGTTGCAGTCGCAATATCGGGGTTGCTGGCGAAGTTAATGAGTGCTGCGTAGCCAGTCCCCACTTGTGCCGGGCCCACCTGCTCGAGAGCGAAGTCGCGAACGCTGTCGATCAAGTCCTGAAAAGGATTCGAAAGACCCAAATCAATTCCACGACAAACCGACGCAAGCATCAGGGTGGCTGAGAACAGAAAAATACTCCGCATGGTTGGGGGGTGAGGGCATTTTTAAAGGGCACTAAAGTGGGCAGGCTGCCTACCCACTACTCCACTTCAAATCCATAGGATTCGAAAGCGTCAATAGTCACCTCCGGTAGTGGCTCAAGAAAGCGAGCACTCCGCGCTCCCTCGGCTACACAGTCAATATAGCCGATCATCCGAGTCAGTGAAACTGGACCACCGTTTGCCTTGGAAACCTTCTCGTCTAGCAGCGTAATCGCCTCCAACCATTCCGGCCAGCCGTAATCTGATTCATCAACCACCAAAACCAGCTTATCCCAAATTTCGCCGGAACCACCAAAACGAAGAGCAAAACGCCCGGCAAAGTCTTTGCAGGAGCTCTCCGACAAACCAAGCTGAAGAAGGCGTCGTCTCAGAATTCCTTCGTCCATGAAAATGAAATTGAGGTGGATTTGCTACGCTCCAACCGCCTCAGCAGCCACAGGCTCATAAGCCAGGTCCGACTGGAGCCAGCGCTCACACTCTTCGACCGATATTCTCTTCCGGGCCGCATAGTCTTCCACCTGGTCTTTTGCGACTCGGCCTACAGCAAAGTACTTCGCGTCGGGATGGTTGAAATACAAACCAGAAACCGAACTCGGAGGGAACATCGCGTAGCTACTCGTGAGCGATACTCCAGTCCGCTCTTCCGCCTGCAGGAGGTCCCATATCAATTGTTTCTCGGTGTGATCGGGTGATGAAGGGTATCCAGCTGCGGGACGGATGCCCTGGTATTTCTCCTTGATCATCCATTCTACGTTTGGATTCACCTCTCCTCTGTTGGCAGGAAGTCTTTCGCCGAATCTAAACGGCTCCGCTCCTGCAGCGTTGATTTGATCACGAATCATTTTGTGACAATACTCCGCAAGTCCCTCGGCAAAGCGATCCGCCAGCGCTTGAATCAGGATCGCAGTGTAGTCGTCTCCCTTTTCTTTAAAAGAGGCCGCATACTCCTCAATTTCAAAACCCGCGGTGCAAACGAACGCACCCAAGACATCGCGCTTACCCGATTCAACCGGCGCAATGAAATCCGCCAGCGACAGATAGGAATCGGTTGAAGAGCTCTTTTCTTTCTGTTGGCGGAGAAAGTGAAACGTTCCCAAGAGATCGTTTGCACTAGAACCGCCGTAAACCTCAACGTCATCGCCAATCGAATTGGCCTGCCACAAACCCATTGCGGCCCGCAGTTTCACACGTTCGTTTCCAACGAGCTCTTCCAAAATCCCTAGAGCATCGTGGTAAAGCTTGGTTGCCTCTTCTCCGCGTTGATGGTGGCTCAGGATTTTGGGAAAGCTGCCCTTCAGTTGCCACGCTTGGAAAAAAGGTGACCAATCGAAATACTCCACTACCTCCTCAGCAGGAACGCTTTCGAGGACCCGCGTTCCTGTCTCTTCCGGGAGATTCGCCTCGAAAGTGCTCCAGTCAGGGGAAAACCGTCGCTCACGGGCCTCCGCGAGCGGAAGGTAGCGGGCCGTGGAAGCAGAGCCAGCAGCATGTCGTTCCCTCGCCTTCTGGTGTTGGTCCTCAAGTTCAACGAGAAACTCGTCCTTCGTTTTCGGATTTCCCAGCCGGTTGCAAACCTCTGTTACCAGCGACGCATCCGTGACGTGAACCACCGGTCCCGAAAAATGAGGCGCGATCTTGATTGCCGTATGAGCCTTTGATGTAGTCGCTCCGCCAATCAGGACAGGCGTCTTCCACCCGCGCCTTTCCATCTCCTGCACATTCACAATCATTTCGTCCAGAGAAGGAGTAATCAGCCCGGACATCCCTATGAAATCGGCATTGTGCTCTTCGGCGGCCGCCAAAATTTTGTCGAGCTCACACATGACCCCTAAGTCGACGACCTTGTAGCCATTGCAACCCAGAACAACCGCCACGATATTCTTTCCGATATCGTGCACATCTCCTCTCACGGTCGCAATCAGGAAGGTCCCTGCAGCGCTCGACTCCGATTTCTCATCCTCCATGTAAGGGAGGAGGTAAGCCACTGCCTTCTTCATCACCCGTGCGCTCTTCACAACTTGAGGCAGAAACATCTTTCCCTCCCCAAAAAGGCGACCGACAACTTTCATGCCGTCCATCAGCGGACCTTCGATTACCTCAAGAGGACGGTCCATCTGCTGTCGGGCTTCTTCCGTATCCTCCTCAATATGAGAGCCGATCCCTCGAACTAGGGCGTGCTCGATCCGCCCGTTCAGGTCGCGTGTGCGCCAATCGGACCCTTCAGTGTCTTTTTTTTTATCTGCCTCGGCCGCCGGAACCGCTCCTGCACCCCCTTGGATAAATTTCTCCAGAATCTCCGGATTTTTCTCCCGGGAAGCACGTTCGAAGAGCTGCTGCAAAAGCTTCATCCCTTCGCTCATTGCCGCACTTACCCGCTCCTCAGGTGTCCCCTTTCCGATGGTGGCCTCACCCGACTTTATGGCTTCGGCGAGCTCAATCAGCTTATCCGTCGCCTCTGGATTTCGATTGAGGATGACGTCATCCACCAAGGTCTTCAACGGCTCTTCAATGGCATCATAATCCATCAGCAAACCCGGATTGACGATTGCCATATCCAGTCCAGCCGCACGGGCATGATGAAGGAAGGACGCATGCATCGCCTCCCGAACCGGATTGTTTCCGCGAAAGGAGAAGGAAACGTTCGACAGCCCTCCACTTGTTAGACAACCGGGACAAGCCTCCTTCACCTGGCGAACACCTTCGATAAAGTTGACCGCGTAGGGGTTATGCTCCTCCATTCCGGTCGCGACCGTAAGGATGTTCAGATCAAAAATGATGTCTTCCGGTGCAAAGCCCACCTCTTCCGTCAGGATGCGAAAGGAACGCTTTGCGATCTCAACCTTACCTTCAATCGATACGGCCTGCCCTTCTTCGTCGAAGGCCATGACTACAACGGCTGCCCCGTAGCGGAGAACCTTTTTCGCGTGCTCCCGAAAACTGTCTTCGCCCTCTTTCAGGCTGATCGAGTTTACGATCACTTTCCCTTGAACGCACTTCAAGCCCTCCTCGATCACACTCCATTTGGAGCTATCCACCATTAAAGGCACCCGGGATATGTCCGGTTCCGAAGCGACTAGGTTTAGAAAAGTCCTCATGCACTCCTCGCCGTCCAGCATTCCCTCGTCGAAATTGATATCGAGAACGTGCGCCCCCTTTTCGACCTGTGACCGGGCGATGGCAAGACCACCCTCGAAGTCGCCGTTCTTGATGAGTTTCTTGAATCGAGGAGACCCTGTGACGTTAGCCCGTTCACCTACGAGGAGAAATCCATCCTCCACCGAGTCGAAGTTGAGAGCCTCCAATCCACTTAGGCGCAGACAAGAATTTGTTTCCGGAACAACCCGAGGGGCGAAATCACCAACCTTTTCTACGGTTGAGGCGAGGTGCTCTGGCGTTGTCCCACAGCACCCACCGACTAAGTTGACCAAACCTGCCTCCGCAAAACCTGCCAGAGCGCTTCCAGTATGCTCCGGCGTCTCATCGTAGCCGGTTTCACTCAGTGGGTTCGGCAAGCCAGCATTCGGGTAGACATGAACGTAAGTGTCGGCAACCCGAGAGAGCTCCTCGAGAAACGGCTTCATCAGGTCTGCACCCAAAGCACAGTTCAACCCAACGCAGAAGGGATTGGAATGTCGCACCGAATTCCAAAAACCCTCGACGGTCTGCCCAGACAAAGTCCGACCGGACTGGTCGGTGATGGTGACCGAGAGAATGACGGGCACTCTTTCCCCACGCTCCTCGAATAGATCCTCGATAGCGTGAATGGCTGCCTTCAGATTCAGCGTATCAAAAGTAGTTTCCGGCAGAAGAAGATCCGCACCGGCTTCGACCAGACTCTTTGCCTGCGCGTAGTAGGCAATTCGCAGTTCGTCATAGGTAACCGCGCGATACTCTGGCCGGTTTACATCGGGAGAGAGCGATGCCGTGCGATTCGTAGGACCGATGGCACCCGCTACAAAAAGCGGGCGGCCCTCTCGGGCGGAAATCTCGTCGGCTACCTCCCGTGCGATCCTGACTGACTCACGGTTTATGCGGTCCACCCAGTCCTCCAGCCCGTAATCCGCCTGAGCGATGGTGGTTGCACTGAAAGTGTTCGTTTCGACGATGTCCGAACCCGCCTCAAAAAACCCCCGATGGATATCCGCTATGATTTCCGGCCGGGTAATGCTGAGAAGATCGTTGTTCCCCTTCAAATCTCCCGGAACGTCCTTTAACTCGTCGTTTCGAAAATCAGCCTCCTCCAGCTTGTGCCGCTGGATCATCGTGCCCATTGCGCCATCAAGGAACGCAATACGCTCCCCGAAAATCTTCCGGAGAGGCGCAAACGCTTCTGATTCAGGCAGCTGGAACAACTTACCCATGTGAATAAAGCTACCCGCTCAACCGATCAAATCAAGACTATATATCAACAAATCAAGATTCGTTGATATGTTATTTGAGGGGCTGGATTTTGAGTCCAAATGGAATCCATCGCGACGCTCAACCCAGAACCTGATCGGATCCCATCTCGAAACGCTATGTATCCCTTCTATTTGCCTTCGAGACCTAGAATAGCCACCTTTCTCTAATGAGAGGTGTAATTCTCCTCCTTTTTCTCCCCGCGATTCTTCTTGGAAAGGCGAAGTCAGTCGTTGAGCTCGAGAATCTGGACGGAGCGATTATCGAGGCCGAGATCATTTCTGTTGTGGAGGTCGAACGTCAGGGATCGTTCCTCTGCTTTAGGAAACCGGACTCCAAACACATTTTCCTCTATCCCTTCACGTCTCTATCCAAGGCGTCCCTTGCGCATCTTTCGTCGCTCCATACCCGCGGAAATGGTTCAAAATTTCTAGTGGCCGACGGCGTCACTGGGCGTCAGCTTGATGTGATCGAAGAGTATCTCGATGCTGAACCGCGAGAGAGACTCGTTATTGAACTTCGGGAACTACGGAAGAAAGAGAGCTTCCTTGCGCGGGAATGGAAACGATTGCAGCAGCAAACCTTTCAACTTCAGCAGAGTCTCGCGGGTGCGAGAACTCCTGAACAGCGAGCTAGGATCCGACCCCTCTTCCAGGAATCTCTCCGCGCCCGCGATCGCACGGGAAAACAGCTCGTGCTCGTTCAGCGGGATATCGCCCGCCTTGAGGAACGAATTGCACTCCTAAAAAGTATTGGGGTAGACATCCCAGACGATCCATTTGCGGATTAGTCTCCTCGCTGGATTCGATAACGGTAAGTATTAAACCGCGCCTCATACAAAGCATGATCACAAAAATCGAAATCGAAATCGGTATCGCTATCGAAAGCACTCGAGTCCCGATTTCGGTCCCGCTATCGAATCCGGAGTTACGCCCCAAAGAGCATTCGAGCCGGATCCTCGATCGAGTTTTTGATGGAGATTAAAAACGAAACCGCTTCCTTGCCGTCGACGATTCGATGATCGTAGGAGAGAGCCAAATACATCATGGGTCGAATGACTACCTCTCCATTCACTGCAACCGGGCGCTGTTGAATCGTATGCATCCCAAGAATACCACTTTGCGGCGGATTGATGATCGGGGTCGACAAGAGCGATCCAAAGACACCGCCATTGGTGATCGAGAAAACACCACCTTGAAGATCTTCGATCTGGATCTTTCCATCACGGGCTTTCTTCGCGTATTCCATTAGAGAGCTTTCGGTCTGCGCGAAAGACATCGCATCGCAATCCCGAAGAACCGGAACCATCAGTCCTTTTTCTGTGCTTACCGCGACACCGATATCGTAAAAGTGGTTCTGAATCAGCTCCTCTCCCTCTAAGCGGCTGTTGAGTCCGGGAACTTCCTTCAATGCCTCAACAACGGCCTTCACAAAGAAGGACATAAATCCGAGCTTGATTCCGTGGCGCTTTACAAACTGGTCCTGGTATTTCTTCCGCAATCCCATCACCGCGCTCATGTCGACCTCGTTGAAAGTGGTCAGGATTGCCGACTCATTTTGAACCGCTACCAATCGTTGGGCGATACTCCTCCGCAGTGGAGTCATCTTCTTCCGAGTTTCGCCGCGTTCTCCTGTTGGTCCGGCGGGTGGAGCCTTCGGAGCCGCGCTCACCTCCTTAACGGCAGATGAAGCTGGCTCGACCTCCTTTGCCACCTTCGATTCTCCCAAAGCGGCGAGCATATCGCCTTTAGTCACGCGACCGCCCTTCCCGCTCCCATCTACGGTAGATGGATCCAGTCCCTCCTCAGCAGCGATTCGCCGAACTGCGGGCGAGACGGGTGGAGAGTCCGCTTTCTCCTCTTGTTTTGAAGATGATTCTTCCGGTGTTTTTTCCGTCTCAACAGTCGAGCCTGCACTTGTTGCACCTTCTTCGATTACCGCGATGACCTGACCGATCTCGACCTCATCACCTTCCGCGGCTTTCAAGGACACGACCCCTGACGCTTCAGCCGCGCCCTCGGAGGTGATCTTGTCTGTCTCCAACTCGTAGAGAACCTGATCCTTTTCGACGATGTCACCGTCTTTGACCTGCCAGCTTGCCAAAATGCCGGATGTGATCGATTCACCCAATGCGGGAACTTTTACCTCTATTGCCATATTTATTTCGGTTTTTGGACTGGCAGGAAAGCTATTCTTCCCCAGTCAGCGCTTTTTTCACGAGAGCCTCCTGCTCTTCCAGGTGCCGGGGCAAAAATCCGGTCGCCGGGCTGGCGCTGGACAAACGGCCCGCATATTCCGGACGGAAACCGAAGACCTCTTCCAGACGAGTCATGAGAAAAGTCCAGGCACCCATGTTCGCAGGCTCCTCTTGGCACCAGACCACTCGCTTCACGTCCTCGTATGCTCCAGCCACACGTTTCATGAACTTGGTGTTGAACGGGAAGTATTGTTCAACCCGGATAATCGAAACGCTATCGAGCCCCAATTGTTTTCGAGCCTCTAGGAGATCATAGTATACCTTACCCGAGCACAAAACCAAGGTAGTCTCCTTCTTTGTCGACGTTGGATCATCGAGGATCGAATTAAAACACTCGCCAGTAAACTCCGCCCGTTTAGAGACCGCCATCTTGTGCCGTAAAAGGCTTTTGGGCGTCAGAATGATCAAAGGCTTGCTGAACTTCCTTTTCATCTGCCGTCGCAGGACATGGAAGTACTGAGCCGGAGTCGTCAGGTTACAGACCTGAATATTATTCTCTGCACAGTTCTGTAGAAAACGCTCAGGACGAGCAGAGGAATGCTCCGGTCCCTGACCCTCGTATCCATGGGGAAGCAAAAGCACGATCCCGCTGATTCGCTGCCATTTCGATTCGCTGGAAAAAATAAACTGGTCGATAACTACCTGCGCTCCGTTCGCAAAATCTCCGAACTGGGCCTCCCACAAACTCAGCATCTCCGGGTACTCAAGCGAATACCCGTAGTCAAAACCGAGCACCGCAGCTTCTGAAAGGAGAGAATTGTGAACGCAAAACTGCGCCTGATCCTCAGCCATGTGATTGAACGGCACGTATCTTTCCCGGGTCTCCATGTCGTAGAACGCTGCGTGGCGCTGGCTGAACGTTCCCCGTTCGCTGTCCTGTCCTGATAGGCGAACGGGGGTTCCCTCGCGGAGTAGAGTGCCAAACGCCAAAGCTTCCCCAAATGCCCAATCGACACCTTTGTCGTCTTCAAACGCTTTCCACTTCGTCTTCAACTGCCGCTGAATCTTCCGATTGATAGCGAAGTTTTCGGGAAGGGTCGTAAGCACACTAGCTACAACGCTGAGTTCCTCGTCGGAGACCTTGGTCTGAATCGAGTCAAAATTATAGCCTGGTTGAAACACCGCATTCGAACCCTCAAACGGATTTTGCCCGCTTTTCGGTTTCACCCCTGACTTGGCCTCTCCGAATGATTTTTCGAAATCGTCCCGGATCGCTTCGTCGATGGAATCGGCTTTTTCCTCGGAAAGCACACCTTCTCCAACAAGCTTCTCACGTAGCTCTTCGCGAGGCGATTTCATTTCGCTAATCCTCTTGTAGAGCAATGGATGAGTGAATGCAGGTTCGTCTGACTCGTTGTGCCCGTGCTTCCGGTAGCAGTAGATATCGAGAAAAATATCTTCCTGAAAGGCCTGGCGATACTCGAGCGCAATCTCGGCCGCATAGGCTACGGAGAGCGGGTCGTTTCCGTTTACGTGGAGGATTGGAGCTTCGATCATCTTGGCCACATCCGTGCAGTAACGACTCGACCGCGCATCCTCAGGATCGGTGGTGAAGCCAATCTGATTGTTTACCACAATATGAATCGTGCCTCCAGTCCGATAACCCTTCAGCTTGGAGAAGTTGCAGACCTCGGCCACCACTCCCTGTCCTGCGATTGCGGCATCGCCGTGGATCAGGACTGGAAGCACCTGTTTCCGCTCTGTATCTCCAATAATTCTCTGCCGTGCCCGCGCCTTTCCTTCCACGACCGAATTGACTGCCTCCAGGTGACTAGGATTGGCCGCCAGCCTCACTTCTACTGACTCGCCGCTTTCGGTCGTTACGCGGTTTTCGTAACCGAGATGGTATTTCACGTCGCCTGATGGATCGCCATCTTTGTCCGGAATGAAGTCTGGAGAAAATTCCCGAAAAATGTAGGCGTGTGATTTGCCAACCACGTTCCCGAGAACGTTGAGCCTTCCCCGATGGGCCATTCCCATGACCATCTCTTTTACATTGAGCTCTGGCATCCTCTCGAGGATCCGATCCAGAGCCGTGATCAAAGTCTCGCCACCTTCAAGAGAAAAACGCTTTTGTCCGACGAACCGGGAGTGAAGCATTTGCTCGAAGTCTTCCGCTATCGCAATCTGGCGGTATATCTGCTCCTTGATCTCGTCAGAGTAACCGGGATCGAAGCAAGTCGGTTCAATTTTCGACTGAATCCACCTCCTTTTCGGAGTCTCCTGCACGTGGAGGTACTCAATACCGATCTTTCCGCAGTAGACTTTGCGCAGTCGCTCAATCAATTCGCGGACCGTCAAGCGATCCACCCCTTGAAAATTGCCTGAATCACACTGCATATCGAGGTCAGATTCCTCGAGACCCAACCGGGTCAGCGAGAGCCGTGGATTGGGAACCAGTTCCTTGATCAGTGGATTGAAGTCCGCCTCGGTATGGCCAATCGACCGGTAGGCATAGATAGCCCCTACAACCCGCGTTTGGATCTGCGAGACAACCGTTTCGTTGTCTGCCGCCAAAGACCCACCGCCATTCGCGGTCTGCATCGCAAGCTCAAACCCTTCAAAAAAGGCCCTCCATTCAGGATCGACCAATTCGGGAGATTCACGCCACAAGATAAAACGGTCGTCGATAATATCACTGTTCGACCGCGAAGCGAAGGAAAGGTGGTTCATGTTGGAGGATACGAAAACCGAACCGTACGCCCCCGTAACCCCTGTAGTCAAGCCCCGTACAGCCTTTTACCTTGATATAAAGATATTATTTTTTGGGGAGCTCCCCTTTTGTCGGGATATGGCGAAAAGCCGTTTGTTCCAACAGGATGAAAGACTAAAAACATCCCGAAAGAAGACCACCCAGAATTTCGCATCAGAGTCTTTAGATCTCTTCTCAGCACGGGAAATCCCAAGTGTCGTGACTCAAAAGAGCGACCAACCGTCGCTCTTCTCAACGATCCAGAGGACCCCTTCTGGAGATGTGAATCCTGTGTTGCTTTTTGGTGTCGTCCACTCTCCAACTGATCAGGTTCAAATGCGCCCTAAGCTTACAAGCGACCTTCCGGTCGAAGAGTTCAAAGATTGGTATTGGAAAAAGGAGGAGTTAATCACTTTCTGCAAAGCCCATTCGATTCCTTCCAGCGGTTTGAAGCCAGAATTGGAGTTACGGATTGCGGCATTCTTAGCAAGAAAACCTCTGCCAGATCCCACGAGACCGAAAGCAGGCGAAAAGCTCCCTTCTGAACTTCGCTTGGAAACACTGATCGAAGAGGGTTGGAAGTGTAATCCTAAATTAGGAGCGTTCTTTAGGGAACATTGTGGTCCTTCTTTCAGGTTTAATCATAACGTTAGGCATTTCATCCATACACAGGTAGGAAGGAGTCTAGCTGAAGCCGTAGAGTGTTACCGGCAAACCAAGGGAAAACCACAGCCGCCGCTAGCGCAAAACGAGCTAAACGCCTTCATGAAATCCTTTTCCAATTCCAATCCAGGCGTCTCGAGGACAAAAATGATGCTGGAATGGGAACGGTTGAAAAAGACTCCTAGATCCCAGAGAAAATCGACCGAAGGAAATACAAGTGCCAAGAGTTGATCTGAGTATCGAAGCGATCTTTCTGCAAACGAAGTCGTTATACAGTCCATCGAAGAAGTGAAATTCAAAGAGTACAGTGTAGGCGATGACCTCTACAGGGATTCACTTCGACTTCGCGAGGAATGCCTTAGAATTCCCCTCGGCTTAAAACTGAGTGAAAGCGATAAAGCCAGAGATTCAGAACAGTTTCATTTCTGCCTTTTGGATGAACTCGAGATGATTGCCTCCATCTCGGTAGATCCTCTAAATAGGTTCTGCGTTCAATTCCGACAAATGGCTGTAAAGACAACTCGACAAGGAAGAGGTGTCGGAGCGCTTCTACTCACATTAGTGGAGAAGGAGATGGTGGAGAGAGGATACCAGAGGATCGTGATGGACGCTCGTGTTATGGCAGAAGCATTTTATGACAAACAGGGTTATCAAGCAGAAGGCGAACGGTTCAGCCGGGTAGGAATTGACCATATCCGGATGAGCAAAAAGATCTAACCATTCCCAATGAGTATTGCTCAGTCTTCGGCGAATCGAGAGACACTCCCGTCGGTCACGATTGGGAAAGACCTCAAACTTCTCGATACTTCGAAGGGGATAGGTAGCTACGAATCAGAGTATTTTGAGGGTATACTGAGGAGGTTTTGAGTATAGCGCCGCTGGTGAGTTCGGGACCCCATCGTCTCAATCAGGATTCATGTGGCATCCAATCAGCCAAACTCCCTCTGGACGCTACGGAATACGATGAAAAACTGCTAGGCTGGTGCAACTCACGTTTCAGCGAACCTTTACCCCGTTTCACATTTCTGCTAGCAATTTCGCGATGAAATTTATCGGCGTTTCTATTTTCCTCTGTCTACTTGCAGCTAGCCAAAGCCGAGGGCAAGTCTTTGCCGATGTCTCCACCACCTTAGGCGATTTTACCATCCAGCTCGACCATGGAAACGCGCCACTCGCTGTCGCCAATTTCGTTCGTCTATCGGAGGGCACCATTCCATGGCTCGATGAAGAGACTGGAGCAGTGAATATAGGGGTTCCCTACTACACGGGCATTGTATTCCACCGGGTGATTGCCGGCTTTGTCAGTCAAGTAGGCTCCCGGAACGGTCAGGGGACTGACGGGCCCGGCTACAACTTCCGGGATGAGGTGGACAATGGGCTGACCCATAACGCCGCTTATATCGTATCGATGGCCAATTCGGGTCCGAATACCAACGGGTCCCAGATCTTTATCACAGCGTCGGCCCAGCCGGGACTGGATGGAAAGCACACGGTCTTTGGAACGGTCACAGCCGGCCAATCGGTTTGTGATGCGATCAACGCGGTGGCAACGGACAGTTCCGACAAGCCCCTCACCCCTGTCGTCATCAACTCCATTACCGTTCGTAAAGAAGGAGGGGTATCTTTCGACGAAACTCTGGTCGCACTCCCCACCGTTGAAGCTTCTTCCGCGACTGTTCAACACGACGGCACAGGAGCCGCCCTTGAATTTCTACAGTCTCCTCGCAGCACAGCGAACGTATACCACTCCCCGGATTTAGAGAACTGGACTCCTTCGGAACGGTTTCTGGATGCGGAAGCATCTGCCGCGGTATCCATGGACTTCACAGTGCTGACAAACGGACAATCCAGATACTTTTTCCGCACAAGCGTGGCAACCTACCCGCCCGATGCCGTCTTTTCCCAGTCACTGGATAACCGGAACCTAAGTCTAACGTTGATTGTAGATGATGGTTCAAACACGAGCCTAGGGACCATTTCATACAGCTTTGATGATGTTGGGACGGGCACCTACACCTCAAGTGATTTGGGTTCGGGAAACATCACATCCTATACCTACACGCCGGATGGTTATGGCGGCAGTCTGCTAGTCTTTACCAACGGAATAGTTCCTATCCGTTTTCGACTGGGGCTTGATAACTTCAATACGAGTACCATTGCCGGTCGTTATACTGGAACAATTTTCGCCAATAACGGAAGCTTCCCCAGTAGAGGCACTTTCACTCTCACACGCTAAAAGCCAACTAACCGATGAAACGAATAGCCGTCCTACTCACACTCCTAGCAAGCGCGACTGTCGCCTTAGCCGCTGCTCCTCCCGGGGCCGAGGAGGAATCGGCTCGGCTCCTCCGGTCAATCGAGACGGGAGACTACAAACTGTTCCTGGAAATCAGCCAACCTGCTTTTCAAACAATCACAAAAAAGGACTTTGACTCAGTGGTGGCCCAACTTGAACCGAGAATGAAAGACGGATTTGAGGTCACTTATCTGGGAACCCTTGACCAGCAAGGTTTTGCTGTGACTCTCTGGAAACTGAAGTTCTCAAAAGGCGATGATGCGCTTGCTACACTAAGTATGAAAGATGGCAAAGTCGGCGGATACTGGATCCGATAAACACTCGAAAAAGCAATCCCGGTTTTTCGTTGGAATATCCCATTTAGGTTGAATCGAGAAACCGCACTCAAGAAAGCGGATGACATCGACACTCTCTGAAAAGCGTGAGAGAAGACTCAAAAGAGAGGCTTCGGACCAAGCCCGAAAGAGAAGTGCTCGTCGGCTAGCAATCCTTAGTTTCGTTCTTTCAATTTCGATCTACAAGGGCCTATACGCCTTCAGTTTGGCAGCAAACATAGAAGTCATTCCACTCAAGTGGATCATCACTATATTGGTCTTAGTCCTAGGAGGACTCGCTAACGTGTGGCACAAGAAATTCAATATGAGCATACAACATTCTGCAGGAGCTGTAGTATTTGGTTCGATGCTTTCGCTTTCACTTATATTGGCTATTGCAGTCGTTTCCGCGAACTCCGAACAATAGCGATTAAATGTCACTGAGTCGGGTATTATTCTCACTCAAAACACCACCTCTAACGCACAAATGACCCCAGCAAGATCAACCACTTGGAGAATCACATTCATCGCCTTCATCTGCATCGGAATCAGCGGCGCGAGTAGAGGAGGCATTACCGTCGGCATCGGTTCAGACCATCATGCCGAGACCGAGATTCCTACACAGTTCTATTTCATCCAAGAGTCGGAGGATACTCTTTTCCTAATGCCCCGAAAAGACGACCCAGAAGGACCTGCGTCAATACGGATTACGATGCTTAAGGACTTGGAAGAAAATGGTCTGAGTGAACCCGAAGCGAAAGACCTGCTTAAAACGGTAAATGAGACTAGAGATGTGTACCAACAGGGCGAAAACTGGTTCACCTTCAGAAACAGTAGCGACTCATCTCCCGATGGAATAGACTGGAACTACCGTCATTATGCGGTCTACGCAGACAACCTACTCCTCACGATCACCGTTCAGATTGAAGATGGAAGAGAGTCTGAACCCCAGGCGCGGGAGGCAGTGGGCGCCCTCAAAGGAATTATAGAGGCGTTAGCGAGAAATGAATCATCCAACAATCCGGACACTCTTTTTCGAGGAGATTATGATGATTCGCAAATGGAAGATGCTATGAGTTCTGCCAGATCGTCACTGGATACCTTTCGATCTGCGTTTCGTGACGGTGAAGGAGAGTTGTACTCAATCAAAGTAGCCATCCGGGATGGCGACAATATCGAATACTTCTGGCTGGTTGATGTAGAGATCCAAGGAACTGGATTCAAAGGGACCCTTGATAACGAACCACAGATCGTTTCCAACGTATCCTTCGGAGATAAGGTAACTGCAGAAGGTAACGATCTCTCCGATTGGCTCTACATCATTGACGGAAAGATGCACGGAAACTACACCATACGGGTTATGCTTCCGGGTATGCCACCTGAGGAAGCGGAGTTTTATGAATCCATTCTGGCGCCCCTACCTCAAACCCAACCATGAATCTTTTTCCCTCCTAATCACTTTGCTCCACCCTTGTCTACTCGCTGCCCACGCTCTTCACCAACGGCGGGGAGAGGGGTTTCTCGGGGGCGATTCGTTTCTCTTCAAGCTGGCGGAAATCCCTTCCAGTGATTAGAAACTAACTACCGACCACTATTAGGTCTACAAGAAGCTCGAAAAAACCTCTCTCCAGTTGCCAATCCTTCCTCACTCTTCCCCCACCCCGAAACAATCCGAAACCTCAATCAGAACCCGTCATGATTACAGAAATCACCTCGTTACTAGGCGATGAAGCGACAACACTGTTGGAGCACACATGCACTACTGTTGGAAAAGAAAGTCTTCATCTCCCCGGACCTGACTTTATTGACCGCATCCTTATCCATAGCGACCGATCCGAGAATGTTTTAAGAAACCTTCAATCGGTTTTCGATCACGGCCGTCTTGCGGGCACCGGATACCTATCGATACTTCCCGTCGACCAAGGGATCGAACATTCCGCGGGTGCCTCTTTTGCCCCAAATCCGATATATTTTGATTCCGAGAATATCGTTAAGTTGGCGATAGAAGGAGGCTGCAATGCGGTAGCTTCGACGTTAGGGGTCCTAGGATCAGTCTCGAGGAAATATGCTCACAAAATTCCGTTTCTCGTGAAGCTGAATCACAATGAGTTGCTGACCTACCCCAACACATTTGACCAGCGCATGTTCGCCTCCGCTGAACAAGCCAGCGACATGGGGGCAGCCGCGGTCGGAGCAACCATCTACTTTGGATCTGATGAATCCAATCGACAGATCGAAGAAGTTTCCCGGGCCTTCAGTCGTGCTCATGAGTTGGGAATGTTTACGGTTCTCTGGTGCTATTTGCGGAATAGTGCTTTCAAGAAGGACGGAGTCGACTATCACGTGGCCTCCGATTTGACGAGCCAAGCCAATCATTTGGGGGTCTCGATAGGAGCTGATATCATCAAGCAGAAGCAGCCCACGTGCAATGGTGGCTACACTGCCCTTCAGTTCGGAAAGACACATCCTTTCGTCTACGAGCGACTCACCACCGACCATCCGATTGATCTGACGAGGTATCAGGTAGTGAATTGCTACATGGGACGGATGGGATTGATCAATTCCGGAGGGGGAAGTGGCGAGAACGATTTACAACAAGCCGTTCGGACAGCAGTCATCAACAAGAGGGCTGGCGGTATGGGCTTAATCTCGGGAAGAAAAGCTTTCCAAAAACCCATGGCAGAAGGCGTCGCCCTTCTCCATGCAATTCAGGACGTCTACCTCGAAAACGAAGTGACCGTCGCATAGATAGCTCGATTTTTCCTGCGAAGATACAGCACCGTAGGAGGAGATGCGAGGATCGCTTATCAGCTGGCGAAAAAACTCAGAGGATTCGCAAAACTAGTGAATGTGATTGGCTAGGTCCAGCAGCCACCTAACGAAGGCGGTTATCAGCAAACCGAACATCATGACGGCGAAACCACCGGGAGTGCAGCAGTTGATGATCAATGGAGAGTGCTTTTGCTCATGCAAAGTTCCCATGAAGAGAAAGACTCCAGCAGCCAGAGAGAGTACAAACGCTTTCACTGCATTAGCGCTCTCGCCCGTCAGGTACAAGTGAAGTTGATCGCCTAAAACAATTCCGAGAGGAGTTGCACAGGCAAACGCGATGTAAGCGACTAACACCTGCCAAAACTTCATCGTGCTCCGCATCATCGCCAGAGCGAGGGCGAACCCAGCCGATCCCTTATGAGCTAGGATCGCGACCAGAATGATCACCGCCTCGGGTATATCGCTGATTCCCAGTGCCGTCCCCAGTAAAAAAGAAGGGATACCAATCATGATCGTCATCACGATTGGAAAGAGCGCTGGAGAGGGCGAATCCTCAGAATCAACTGGATTTCCTCGACGACCAAAGTGTTCAAGGAGGAGGAGCAGGACAAACGCAAGCAGCGCAACAAAGGATGCTAGCGGGTAGTTTAGGTTGGGTAAGGATTTCTGGAACAAACCCATCCCGTTCGGAAGCATGATCAGGAGTGACAGAGCAAGAAAGACTCCCGCTGCAAAAGCCGAACCCAGTTGAAACCGTCCTGCAGCTGTCTTCCCGAAAAAAACCGGAAGAGAGCCGCAGCCCAAAGTCATGCCGAGTATCAGGACTATGGATAAAACATCGAAGCCAGTCATACCCTAGAAAATCGATCAAAAAGTTCGCCCATCAGGAAACATAACGCTTCAACACCGTGAGTAATTCCTTCAGGTGGCGTTCGGAATCCTCTGCGCTCGATGCTCCTTCTACACAATGCGATACGTGTTCCGAAATGAGAACCTCCGCCAAAGACTTGAGAGCCCCTCTCGCTGCAATGACTTGGGTCAAAATGGCGGTGCACTCCTCCTGTTCGCCAATCATACGTTCAATTCCCCTCACCTGACCGGCAATCCGTCGGACACGGGAAAGCTGATTTTGATAGTCTGGACTGTCCTCTGACATAGACAGAAAATACCCTGATCGAACTCAACAGAGCAAGTGCAGGAACAGAATTTCCTTGCGGTAAAAAATTCGCTTTTCCCTCTTGAAACATATACCCTATAGGGGTATATTGACATTGAATCTTAAACCAAGGAATAACATGCCAAGTTGTCACGAAATGGAACCAAATGAAGAATATGTCTGTGCCTCGTGCGGATTTGAGATCGTTGTCCAGAAGGGTTGCACCTGCGAGCCTGACTGCAGCGACTGCAGCCCGAGTGAATTCTCGTGCTGCGATCAGCCTATGGCCAAAAAGGAAGGCTAACGAACAGACATCTTATTCTCTGAATCAACCCGCGTTCTCAAGAAATTGACGACGCGGGTTTTTTTGTGAGCCAGCCCTCCGAGACCACGAGGTAACGGCTACAGGACATCGGGTGAATTAGGACTAGATGGTAAGCAAAACTGGAAAACACCCTGGATTTGGAAGTTACGATTTGACCCTGATCCCTTGCCGGTGGGATCATCGAGGTCTTTCTTGTCACTCCGTCCTTACAATCGATCTCCACGACGCTGCGAAAACCCTTACCGCTCACCATGCCCAAAAATCTGCCACCACTGACTCGCCGTTCATTCCTCAAAAGTACCGCCGCATTGGGAGCATTTACATTTCTACCGTCTTCCGTTGTTCTTGGCAGCCGATCTAAGGCTGGTGTCGGCCCAAACGAAAAGATCAACCTCGCTGCTATTGGAATCGGGAATCAGGGTGGACGCGATCTGATGACGCTCTACAATTCAGGGCTTTGCAATGTGGTTGCACTTTGCGACGTGGACATGGAGGGCAGGCACACTCACGAAGCCCGCTATATCTTCGGTCTTACTGAAAAACCACCCGAGGTAACAGGCGACCAAGAGCCTCTAAGGAAAAGTCCTCAAAAAGCCCGCGGATTTACTGACTTTCGCCGAATGTTTGACGACATGGGCGGCGAGATCGATGCGGTTCTTGTGGCCACCCCGGATCACTCCCATTTTCCTGCAGCCGTTCAGGCCATCCAAATGGGAATCCATGTCTTCGTGGAGAAGCCTTTGGCTCATACCTTCGGTCAATGTGAACGGTTGATCCAAAATGCTGAGAACCACCCGAAAGTAGTTACGCAGATGGGAAACCAGGGTTTTTCCGGCGGAAACTATTTTCAGTTCAAGGCGTGGTACGAAGCGGGTATCATTCGCGATATTACCCGGATCACCGCCCACATGAACAATCCCAGAAGGTGGCACGGTTGGGGACCTGCCACTACCACCTTCCCTACCGACCCAAAACCACCGGGACTGGATTGGGAACTATGGCTCGATTGTGTTGCCGTCAACGCACCCTTCAGCAAGCGACTTCACCCGCAGGAATGGCGCAGCTGGTATGATTTCGGAGGGGGTTGCTTCGGAGACTGGGGACCGCACCTCCTTGATTCGTGCCATCACTTTCTCAAGCTCGGTCTTCCCGAGAAAGTAACCCCGATTGAGTTGGGGGGAGTGAACCCGTCTAATCTCGTTTATCCCGAGGCTTCGACGATTCGCATGGACTTCCCTGCTCGCGGCCCCGGCCTTCCGGCCTGTGAGGTCACATGGTATGACGGAGTCAAGAACAAGCCTAGCCTGGAAAAGGAGCACACGAACAGCGGGGAGCCAGAGACTCTGAATCGCCCAGGGAAGGTTCTTTACGGAAATGACGTGGTTTTTCAGGGAAATAGCCATGGAAGTGTACTACGGATTGTTCCTGAGGAGAAGATGATCTCCATGCGCTCCGAGCTGCCACAGTTCTCTCAAAAGAATTCCAATCACTACACCAATTTTCTTCTAGCGTGTAAGGGAGAAGAAGAGGCGCGGTCACCGTTCCAAGTTTCCGGTCCTCTTTGCCAGCTCTTTTGCCTCGGAGTAATCAGCCAGCGCCTTGGAAAGGAGATCACCTTTAATCGCGAGAAGAAGGAGATTGTTAATGACCCTGTAGCTAGCGCACTTCTTGACCCGGCACCTCGTAAAGGGTGGGAGCAGTATTATTCCATGTAAGAAAAGCCTCTAACCGGATCTCAAATGAAAGCACGTCTACTTTTCCTATCACTCCTCCCGGCGTTTGCCGTTCCCAATCTTCACTTCGGCGGGACGGTGTCGGAAGACCAGCAGCAGTATGTCAAGCGGTATGCGAAACAAAAAAATGTTCCCGAGCCCGCTGAGATGCTGATCAACACCGACCCGGAGCCAAGTCTGGATGAGGGTTTCGTAGATTTATACAATGGAGAGAATCTCGATGGCTGGGTGTCCCGCGGCGGATTCTGCACCTTTGAACCTAAGGGAGAAGCCATTGTAGGAACGACCGTTCAAGGATCCCCCAATACTTTCCTCTGCACCACTAGGAGTGATTACTCCAACTTCATTTTTTCAGTCGAACTAAAATGGATTGTGGAAGGAAACTCCGGCATCATGTTTCGTGCCCGATCCAAAGAGGTTGACGGAGGAGAGCGGGTATTTGGTCCGCAGTGTGAAATGGAGGGGACGACTGGCCAACGTAGATGGTCAGGAGGGATTTTTGGAGAGGGCGCTGGTGGCTGGTTTTACCCTCTTTGGCTCGAAGCCCATAGCGAGGCTCGTAACGCAATCGATGCCGAAGGTTGGAACCGGGTAACCATTCAAGCCATCGGGTCCAACGTGAAAACATGGATCAACGGAGTTCCGGCAGCCAACTGGGAGAACGAAGAGTATCTGGAGGGGTTTTTTGGACTACAGGTCCATTCAGGAAGACAGGGACAGATCGAATTCCGAAACATTAAGGTGAAAGAACTGCCCAGCGAAGTGGCCAAAAATCTTTCAGAGTGGAAAGATCTTTTTGGAGCTGGCGACTTTTCCCTTTGGTCGCGGGTGAACGGTGATCCGGTCTCGGTTGGCTGGAGTCTGGAAGACGGCGTCATCCATCGATCCGGTTTTCTTCCAGGAGGTATTGTGACGAAGAAGGAGTACAAGAACTTCGAACTTCTGGCGGACTGGAAAATCTCCGAAGGAGGAAATAGCGGGATCAAGTATCGGACTCGCGGCCGTGTAGGTATGGAATATCAAATCTTGGATGACCTCCGTCACAAAGATGGAAAAAACCCACTTCACGAAGCGGGAAGTCTCTACGACTTGGTCGGACCGGGAGAAGGGAAGAGCCTTAACCCGGCTGGTGAGTGGAACCACAGCAGAATTTTGGCACGAGAGAATCACGTCGAGCACTGGCTAAACGGGAGGAAAGTCGTTTCCATCCAAATTGGTTCAGAAGATTGGAATGAACGCCTTCAGGACAGCAAGTTCAGGAAAAACGATGGCTTTGGAACTTGGACCGGGCCCATCCTTCTTCAGGATCACATGGATTCCGTATGGTTTCGCAATGTTCTCGTTCGTGAGATCTAGTCTTAAAGGAACGAAAACCCGTACTTCGACCCGTCTCTGCCATGACAAGTGAGACAGATCAATTGAGGGAGATTGAGAGCCGAAATTTTCTCGGCCAACTTGCCGGTTATGCAAAACTGAGTGGCCCAGGCTGGCTGCAAGCCGCGGTCACTCTCGGGGGCGGATCGCTCGCAGGAGCTCTCTACCTCGGGGTTATTGCCGGCTACTCGCTTATGTGGCTTCAACCGCTTGCAATGCTCTGCGGCGTGATCATGCTCGGGGCGTTGGCGCACGTTACCCTCAGCAGTAGCAACACCCCCTTTGACAGTGTAAATCGTCACATATCTCCGGTTCTTGCCTGGGGTTGGCTACTAGCTACCGTCCTCGCAGATATTGTCTTTTGCACGGCCCAAGCATCCCTGGGAGTCGCTACCCTCCGTCAGAATCTTGGGCTGGCTGGGGTCAACCCGTATATCATCACAGCCGCGCTCTCATTGATTGCCTTCTCTTCCGCAACTCTCTACGCGCTGGGGAGCTCGGCGATGGCAAAGCTCGAGTTAATCCTGAAGATTCTTGTAGCTATGGTGATGATCTCTTTTGCCGCTTCTGCCGGCGTTCTTCTTTTTAACGGAAGGATCGATCTCACGGCTCTTTTTCAGGGATTCATCCCAAATCCGAGTGCTTTGTTTCGACCCGCCGGCTCACTCGATGAGATGATCGCCGCGACTGGTGAAGCTGCGACCTTCTGGAATCAGTATGTGATCGATCAGCAGAGAGACCGTGTAATAGCTGCTTTCGGGACTGCTGTAGGCATCAACATGGTATTTCTGCTCCCCTACACGATTATCAAAAGGGGTTGGACGAAGGCCCACCGTCGACTGTCCCGCTTTGACCTGGTCCTTGCCCTCTTCTTCCCTTTCTCGATTGCCACCGCACTTTTAGTCATTTCGTCGGCATCTGCTTTCCACGCAAACGACAACGGGGTGCTGGATGAAGAAGGCAACCCGCTTCCCAGCCTTGAAGCCGGCTATTACAAGATCCTTGATGCCCGCCTTGAAAGTGAAGGGATAGTTTCGGAATCGACAACCGAACAGCGCCTCCTTGCCAATCAATTGCCTCTGACTGAGCGGCAGCTGGCGGCAGCGCTTACCAATCGTGATGCCAAGCAGCTCGCTGCTACCCTAAGTCCTCTTATGGGAAGTAGAGCTGCCAATCTGGTCTTTGGTGTGGGAATCCTGTCGATGGCCCTTTCTACCATGATGGTCCATATGCTGATGAATGGTTTTGCGATCTCGCAGGCAGTCGGAAAGCTGGGTGCCCCCCTACCCTTTATTGTTGGCGCAGCCATGCCTGCAATACTCGCGATATTTGCTCCGCTCGCGTGGACAGGTGGTTCGAAGACAGCCCTCCTGATTCCAGCAGCGGTGATCGCAACCGTTTTTCTCCCTATTGCGTATCTGGCCATCCTTTTGTTGATCAACAGTAGGTCGGTTCTCTTGGAAAAGGACAGACCCTCACTTTTAGTAAATCTCTTAATGGTGCTTTCGGCTGGAGTGGCCTGTTTTGCTTCGACGTGGTTACTCATCAATCGTGGTCCGTTTGGGTGGGTGGGACTAGCCGGACTAGTTGTCCTCGCGATTATCGGTATCGCCGGTTTCGTAAGGAAACAAAGCGGGTTTTCCGGAACCCTATCAAAGTGACTTCAAGATGAATTTTGGAATTATTGGCGCTGGTATGATCAGCGAGTTTCACGCCCAGGCGATTCAAGCAATCCCGGATGCCTCTCTGCTTGGATTTTTCAACCACAGAACAGAAAAGGCATCTGCTCTTGGTGAAAAATTCGGTGCTCGTTCCTACCCCACTTTGGGAGAAATGCTCAAAGATCCTAAAATAGATATAGTCACGATAGCCACTCCATCCGGTGCACACCTCGAACCTGCGAGGGAAGCAATCCGTGCAGGGAAACACGTCATTGTCGAGAAACCTCTCGAGATTACCACAGAGCGTATCGACGAAATGACTACTGCCGCTAAGGAACATGGCGTGACCCTCGCCGCTATATTGAACCGACGCTTCCATCCCGCAATGGACCTCCTAAAATCGGCTGTAAAAAGTGGCCGGTTTGGGACCCTTACCTCAGCCTCTGCCTACATCAAGTGGTATCGAAGCCAGGACTACTACGATTCTGCGGGCTGGCGGGGCACTTGGGCACTTGACGGTGGCGGAGCACTCATGAACCAGGGAATTCATACTATTGACGCCCTTCTTCATCTGGCTGGCCCTGTGAAATCAGTGCAGGCGAGCACCGATTGTATGGCCCACACCGGAATCGAGGTGGAAGACACTGCTGCCGCTCTCCTTGTTTTCAAAAACGGTGCTCATGGTGTGATTGAGGGTAGTACCTGTGCATGGTCAAAGTCCGGACACCCTGCCCGTATACAGCTGGCCGGAACGCACGGCTCAGTTTTCATGGCCGACGAGTCTTTTGAGGTCTGGGAATTTCTTGAGGAAACCGAGGACGACGAGAGGATACGGAATCAGCACTCAACTAGTGCGGGTCCCGCAATGGGCGCCGCGGATCCAAAGGCCATTGGTTACGGGCAACATCAAAGAAACTTTGAGGAAGTCATTACTTCGATCAAGCGTGGTGTGCCACCAGTCACCTCTCCAGAGGAAGCCCGAAAAAGTGTTGAGCTTATTCAGGCAATTTACCAATCCGCTCGAGAAGGTGGCAGAAAAATCGAACTCTAGCATGGTTGTGCCTCAACTTTCCTCTCGACTATGTAACGAGCAACCAGATCAAGCGGTTCCGAGCCCAAGACCTTTTTGGAATCCGGGTGCAAACTCGATACGGGGTTTATGTCTATAAAAACGGGTCGTTCCTCTTGATTGAGCATATATTCAATAGCACCAATCTCCATACCCATCTCACGCGCTATTCGTAAAATAGGTTCTTTGACTCTCACTGAGACTTGCTCCTCTTGGAGGACTGACGTCTCGTCAGTTGCCTTAGCAAGACAGTAGTTGAAGTTCCCCTCATCCAGTGGCGAAACGGCCTCGTAGAGAATCCGGTCCCCTAGAAGCTCAACTCGGTGAACCGCATTATCTACGGCAACGATCTTCTCCTGTTCGATCCATCCTTTTCCAACCAGTTCAGGTCGGATTGGATCACCGACTCCCAACTCCTCGATACCTTTTCCAAAACCTCCCGCCGGAGGCTTGAGAAGAACCGGAATTTCCGGAAAACTTCGCTCACCGTTTTCAATCAGTGCAGTCCTCGGAGTCCTAACCTCCATCGACTCAAAGAGTTGATGCTGTCGAAACTTACTCCACCCAATTTCAAGGCAGAGCGATCCATTGATCACCCGAGATCCCACCTTTTCGTTCTTGAGGAGAAACTCAAAAAGTTCATTGGCATATTCTGGCGCCCTCCGAATCACTGCGGTAGACAGTCGATTCACCACCACGTCAGCACCTTCTTCCCAGCCCCTCTCTTCGACTATGGAAACCGTAGCACCAACTTTTTCAAGAGCATTGGCCAATGGCCTCACCCAAACGGGAATGTCAGTTAAGAGAGCAACGTGCATGGTGAAATCACAGTTATCGAGAACGAAGAGAAGCAGAAGTCAGACAAAGGCTAGGAGCCAATGCACTTTCTAATTCCTCGACTCGTGTACCAAAAATAAAGTGACAGTTTTGACACACGCTGCAACAGGCTTGAGCCCTAGCTTATCCTGAAGACCATGCGCCTTTGAAACTCGAACCCTCCTGAGCTTTTAGAGAAACTAGACCGAACCAGATTACTAAAAAAGAACACCAGCCTACCCAACGCACTTACGCTGTGCTGTTAAGCACAATGAGGAGTGGCTCAACCCTTTTGAAGGCCCTTCTCGCAACAGCAGATGATGTCGCGCATCTGCCTGAAATTGATTTTCAGAAAACCCTGATACAGCCTAAATGCCTACATGAGCTCGAGAGGACTGCAAGCGAACCAATCCTCCTGCTAAAACGGCCCTGCTGGTTCAATGAGACAAAGACTTACCCAAGGATTCCGGACCTTCCGCCGGTCCGGTGCATCGTTCTAATCCGAGACGCCTATGAAACCGTTCGATCTGTCGGACGTATGCTTATCGGCCGTTCATTTGACCGCCTCCCTGGTGCCTGGGGCTACAGATGGATCGCTCTTCGTTACTGGGCTCCCGTCACTCAGTCACTTTTAGAGACTCACGAAGCTCGTCCTTCCATGTCGATCCTCACCCGTTACGAAGCTCTAATGGAGCAACCTGAAGAACAAACCGTTCGTATCTTCAACTTTCTCGGGTCTGAAAAGACAGTCGGGACCCGTTCCTACGAAACCCCAGAGAATTTTAGGTGGAAGTGGGGATCTGACGATGGAAGCGCCAGAATCCGGACGAAAACAGTCCAACCCCCACGAACGCACACCGAAAAAGACCTCGCTCTAAAGGCAAAGATCAACTCTTTACCACCTATCCAAAGACTTCGAGAAAAGGCCGGCCTGACAGACTATCCATAGAAGAGAATGTTTATCTCCAAAGCTCCTCCGTTCTCGGGTCTGGTTCAAAAAAAACGAGCAAGAAAGACGGTCTATTCCTTAGGCCCACAGTCACTGATTGCTTCTTCGTAGAGGGTCACCAAACGATCCGTAATCAGGGTAAGATCATGTTCTTTTGCACACCGCAAAGCGCCAGCCGCCCACGATTCTTGTAGTTCATGATTGGTTAAAATCTCACTCATCGCTGTCGCAAGACTCTCAGCACTCTTCGGCTCAACCAGTCGCCCGTTCAAGTCATCAAGAATCAACTCGGGAAGTCCTTTTGAACGAGGGCCTATTAAAGGTAGCCCGAAAGAAAGTGCCTCCAAAATACTCACTGGCTGATTCTCAGTTGTGCTCGCCGTTACAAACACATCCCCCAACCGGTAGTAGTTTTCCCGGATCAGTTGATGATTAGGGATTGGTCCCGTGAACTGAATTGCCTTCCCTGAATCAGAATTGGTAGCCAGCTCCCTAAGCTCATTTTCTTGCGGTCCCCCGCCCACAATCAGTAACCGGGCTTCTGGATGAGCCTTCCATACCGTATCGAAGGCACGAATCACCAAGTCGATTGATTTCTCGTGAGAAACTCGACCCACATACACGAAAGTAAACCCTTCCAAACCCATTTCCTTGCGGCGAAGAGCCATCTGCTGAGCCGGCAAAAATTGTGGCGGAAGAATTCCATTCGAGACCTTCTCAAGGCGACACCTCGCACCTCGTCCAGCCAAACTATCATGAACCGCTTTTGATGGAGTGAGAACCGTGTGACATCGATTGAAAAAGCCCACAGAGTAACGCCAGAGCATCTCACGGGTGATCTTACAGTTCGGCACAGGAAAGTGTTTTAAATACTCCGGCTCAGCAAAAAACGTGTGGAAGGTTCCTACAAGAGGTACCCGACGTAACCGTGCCATGGCTAACCCCTCCCATCCTGTGCCAAATTCCGTATGCACATGGATTACTTCGGGATCGATCTTTCTTAGCTTTCGCCAGGTTGCAAAAAACGTCGGACAGGCCAGTCGCAAGTACGCAAAAGCGCGATGAGGAATCGTGAGCGGAGTATCGAAGACTCGAATGGATGGATCCAATCCGGGAACCGCCTCGCGGACCCCGCTCCGCGACGGGCGGGGACGAACGATGGACACTTCATGGCCAGCTGAAGTAAGAGCATTCGCCTGTTGAAGGATCGCAATTGAAACTCCCGATATGTAGGGATGGAAACTATCCGAGAAAATACTGATCCGCATAAAAGCAAAGGCAACCCACCGACCTCTACAGGTTGCTCTAACGAAGAAGTATCGTCCACCGAATTTGCCCTCAGCTATCTAACGATTTCGTCACATATGAAACCGATTGAGCGCAAACCATGGTAGCGCGGATTGGCCTCAATCGGCAAACGGTGGTTGGTTAGAGCCCGCAGATGGACGTTCACCTTTCTGGTCCTGCGTGCCGTTGGTGCCCAACGGCGCTACCGTTTCAAAGCTTGCGATAGCAGGCCCCTCCAACGACGCTACTGGCATGGCTACCTTCGTCTTGGTTCATGGGGGATACATGGACTCCGCAACATGGAACCAACTGACGCACTCCAATGACTATCCCAAAGGCGAGCGGTTAGGAGGATCTTGCTGGCGGTTAACAGAAACTCTCCTTCTAAACGCCGGACACAGCGTCTACGCCCCAGATCTACTGGACGAGTATTCCCACAGCCTCACTGAACATGTGAACCAGGTCTGTGACATTATTTCCCAGGAAGACCTCCATGGCATCGTGCTTGTTGGTCACAGTTACGGAGGGATGGTCATCACGGGTATTGCTGCCCAAGTGCCGGAACGTATCCGCCAAATGGTCTACCTCGAAGCGAATGTTCCCGATCCGGGACAGTCTCTTTTCGACATTCTCGGATTGGCCGGCTTCGAGCCAGAGAAGGTAATCGAAGGAACGCCTTCCGCCTACGTAGAAAAGATCTCCTACAATCCCGAGGCTCTTGAACGACTTGATAGGTCTTACATACGCTGCACCGAGAGCGACTTCTTATCCGTCACCGAAATCATGGTTCGCAAGATCGACTTCGACCGCGGCGATTGGAAATATTTCGAGCTGCCAACCAGCCACTCTGCCCAGGTGACGATGCCAGCGGGGCTAAACGACATCCTACAAAGTCTAATTGTCCAACAGAGTAAGTGACAGAAATGATTGGGAATTAGGGGTTCGCCGACGGAGATAGAACTGTGCAGTCTTACGATTCTGTCACAATCGCGAGTAGGTGATTTGTTCTGTTCGTCGAAGAGGCAGTTCACTCGTGAGTAGCGTCCATTTTCGATAAACATCTTTGCAACGAGAAGTAATGCGACCGATTTGTATCATGGGAGGTTGTTTAATTGTCGTTTCGAAATTGTTTATGGTGTCTGCCTCTCATCTGTCAAAATCAGGTCGGATATGATTGAAAGAACCAACAAAATCCCCGAGCTGCACGTGCTTCTCGTAGTCGATCGCGAACATCAGGGCCGCGCAGCCAGTCGCGCATCCCAACAGCTAGCCGAAGAGTTGCGGGCGAATCGGGCTACCGTCATTTTGGCCGACGGACTTGTAGACGGGCAGGCCTCAATGTTATCGGACCCCTCCTTCCATGGATTGCTGGTTCCCTGGGAGCTTGGTGGAGGAGATACAGGGAACCGAAGTGCATTTGAGCTTATCAGTCTTGCTCGGTCTCGAAATGCGTCTATTCCCATTTTCCTTCTCGCAGATAATGCCGAAGGGCCGGTTCTCTCAGAGGATCTTCTCACTTTAGTGTCGGAAATGGTGTGGCTTCTGGAAGACAGCACCTCTTTTGTCGTGGGACGCATACTTGCGGCCGCCCGCAAATACTCACGTTCAATTCTCGGTCCTATGGCCTCGGCCCTGATCGAATTCGATCTCATCCATGAGTATTCATGGCATACCCCAGGACACACTGGAGGCACTGCCTTTCAGAAATCGCCTGCTGGCCGCCAGTTTTTCGATTACTTTGGCGAACAACTCTTTCGATCCGACATATCCATCAGCGTCGGTGAGCTGGGATCTCTTCTGGACCATTCGGGGCCGATCGGAGAGGGAGAAAAATACGCCGCGCAAGTGTTTGGAGCGCACCGATCCTACACGGTCACCAACGGAAGCTCTACCTCGAATCGAATCATTTGGATGGCCTGTGTTGGTCGCGACAAACCCGTCCTTGTCGACCGCAACTGCCACAAGTCGACCGAGCAGGGCCTCACCCTCACTGGAGGTGCACCCCATTACCTGCTCCCTACGCGAAACCGCTATGGGATTATCGGCCCTATTCCTCCTGAACGTCTGACCCCAGACAAACTTGCCAGTGTTGATGGGCCCGTTTACTCAATCATTACGAATTCCACCTACGACGGGCTAACTTATAATGTTGACCGCGTAGTTGAATTACTGGGACAGAGCGTCGACCGTATACACTTCGATGAAGCATGGTATGGCTATGCTCGTTTCCATTCCATCTACGCTGGAAGATTTACCATGCGCGGAAACCCCGATAGCCATCCGGATGACGGCCCAACTCTTTTCGCCACCCACTCTACCCACAAGCTTTTAGCAGCCTTCTCTCAAGCATCATTCATCCATATCCGCGACGGAAGAAATCCGGTTGACCACGCACGATTCAACGAGTCCTTCATGATGCACGGATCTACCTCACCGTTCTATCCGATCATCGCCTCAAACGACGTGACCTGCTCAATGATGGATGGCAAAGGGGGAGAAACTTTGGTTGGTGAGTCCATTCTTGAAGCGGTTGCTTTCCGCCAGACTGTGATGCGCATCTGGCGCGCCCATCGGGAACGCAACGATTGGTTTCTTCGCACTTGGAACCCGTCGGAGGTATCCGACGGTAAAGGCGGCACTATTCCATTCGACGAAGCCGATCCGGCGGCTCTCGAAAACGATCCTTCCCATTGGGTGTTACGCCCCGGTGAAGCCTGGCATGGCTTCGATCTGGAGGACGAATACTGCATGTTGGATCCGATCAAGGTATCACTTCTCACCCCCGGGGTGGGCGACGACGGTAGCCTCGACGAGGAAGGAATACCCGCTGCTCTTCTAACCGCCTACCTGGACGAAAGGGGAATCATCGTGGAAAAGACAACGGACTTTACCATCCTCTTTCTCTTTTCGATCGGTGTCACGAACGCCAAGTGGAGCACCCTCGTTCACGCGCTACTCGCTTTCAAACGGGACGTCGACAACAACCGCCCGCTTGCTGACACGATTCCCCATCTTGCCACCCACTATCCGGGTCATGGCCTTCGCGATCTAGCGCGTACAATGATGCGCCATCTTATTCAAAGCCAACAGCTCAGCCTGCAATCCGAGGCCTTTTCTGTCTTGCCCGTGCAAAAGATGAACCCGGCGGAGGCCTATCAGCACCTAGTTAACAATGACGTAGAGACGATAACTCTGAAATCAGCAGCTGGCCGGATAGCGGCCACTGGACTCGTTCCCTACCCTCCCGGAATCCCTTTGGTGATGCCCGGTGAAAATCTCGGCAGTAACGATGATCCTTTTCTGGCCTACCTGACCGCACTTGAGGAATGGGATCGCTTCTTCCCTGGATTTGCTCATGATATCCACGGCATTGAAGCAGTGGACGGAAACTATCAACTGATGGTCCTAAAGGAGTAGCAGACCTACATTGACCTCCGCTTACTAGTTTTGAGACCGAAACGTTCATTGACGCCAACCCCTCTGATAAAAACCGCATCCCATGATTGAACGCACCAACACTATTAACCGTCTTCGAGTCTTAGTCGTCAACGAGCTACTCGATTCTACCCGCACTATCCGAGGTCGAGCGATCCGCTCACTGGTCGAAGAGATCGAGGCTCTCGATCTGGAGGTGGTCGAGGCACTCAGTTTCGCCGATGGTCAAGTCGTTGTCGAAAATGACGCCTCTCTCTCTGCGGTGCTAGTCGATTGGACAGCGGACCATGAAAACGCCGGCGAAGCGCGCAAACTGCTCTCAGCCATCCGTCGACGAAATCTTCGCCTGCCTGTGGTTCTCATGGCGGATCGCGCTCAGGACCATCAGATCGAGGTGAACGATCTTTCGCAGGCGAACGAGTTTTTCTGGCTCCTCCAGGATTCCGCCCCCTTCCTCGCCGGGCGGGTAGTGGCAGCGGTCAAGCGTTATCGGGATAACCTGCTTCCTCCGTTCAACCGGGCCCTTCTGAAATATATGGAGGTCGAGGAATACTCCTGGGCCGCCCCGGGCCATCAGGGAGGCGTCGCATTCACGAAGAGTGCGCCGGGTCGGGTTTTCTACGACTTTTTTGGAGAAAACCTCTTTCGGACCGATTCCGGGATAGAACGTTCTCCGCTCGGTTCGCTCCTTGACCATGAGGGACCGCTCGGCGAGGCCGAAACGTACGCTGCACAGGTTTTCGGAGCCCATCGCACCTACAATGTCCTCAACGGAACGTCTGCCTCCAACCGGACCATCATGACGGCCGTTCTGCGTGATGGTTCCATCGCTCTTTGTGATAGAAACTGCCACAAATCAATCGAGCAGGGGCTAATCCAATCTGGAGCCATCCCGACCTTCCTCCTCCCCACCCGTAATCGATATGGCATCATCGGGCCTATCCCTCCGGTGGAATACGATTCGAAAGAAATAAAGGCAAAACTCGCTACTCACCCGCTCAAGAATCTCTTCCGCACGGAGTCTCCTGACTATGCTGTAGTGACCAACTGCACCTATGACGGCATGTGCGTCCATGCCGCAAACGTGCAGGAACTGCTTGCGGCGAGCACCGACCGGATTCACTTCGACGAAGCGTGGTTCGCTTATGCCCGTTTCCATCCACTCTATGAGAATCGCCACGCAATGAGAGGCGCACCTGCCGATCATCCTTCAGATGCGCCGACCGTTTTTGCGACTCACTCCACCCACAAACTCCTCGCCGCTCTTTCGCAGTCCTCGTTTATCCACGTTCGCAATGGCCGCAACCCGATCGAACACAGTCGATTCAACGAGGCCTACTGTGCGCAGGCTACTACCTCTCCCCTTTATGCAATGGCTGCTTCAAACGAAATGGGGGCTGCCATGATGGACGGCCCAGCCGGAAAGGCACTTTTGGATGAGGTAATTCTTGAAGCCATTCACTTCCGCAAAGCTCTTGGTCGGGCGCACGCTACTTTTGCGAAGAATGGGGATTGGTTTTTCGAGCCTTGGAATGCACCAATTGTGAAAGACCCCAGGTCGGGCAAAGAATACCCTTTCACCGAGGCCCCCGATGAGCTGCTCGCTACCGAACCCTCTTGCTGGACATTGAAACCAGAAGAAGAATGGCACGGTTTCAAAGGCTTACCGGAAGACTGGTGTCTTCTCGATCCTGTGAAGCCCGGTATCCTTAGCCCTGGAATGAATATGGATGGACGCATGGCGGCGAAAGGTGTTCCCGCAGCTGTGGTTTCTTCCTATCTCGAAGCCCGCGGAATCATCCCTTCGCGAACAACTGACTTTATGATCCTGCCACTCTTTTCGATCGGAGTGACAAAAGGAAAATGGGGTTCACTGGTCAATGCGCTCCTCAACTTCAAAGAAGACTACGACGCGAACCTCCGCCTCGAACACGTGCTTCCGAAACTGGTCGACGCTGATCCGGGAGTTTATGGACCAATGGGTCTCCGTGACCTTGGCGAGAAAATGTTCTCCCACATGAAGGAGAATCGAATTGATCGTTGGCAGGCAGAAGCATTTGCCTCACTGCCTCGTCCTGACCTGGCGCCTCGGGAAGCTTATTTTCAGTTGCAGGAAGGCGCAGCTGATCTATTGCCGTTGGCTGAGGCTGCGGGGCGAACAGCCGGAGTCGGCCTGATTCCCTATCCTCCGGGTATCCCCATCGTTATGCCGGGCGAAAATCTTGGTGAGGCCGATGGACCGTGGATCTCTTATCTACTCGCCCTCGAGGAGTCCGGCAGATCTTTCCCTGGATTCGAAAAAGTCGTCGAAGGTGCTGAGATCAGAGATGGCAAATACAACGTTTGGTGCCTGCGTTGAGGACACCGTAAACGAAAACCTTTCAATTCGAGCATGAATCCCACTCTCTGACCGGAATGAGCGAAGTATCTGAAAAACACAAAGTCGGTGTGGTCGCTGCGACCATCATGGTGGCCGGCAACATTATGGGATCCGGCGTTTTCATGCTCCCGGCCAATCTCGCGTCCACTGGTGGCATAGCCATTTTTGGGTGGTTGGTAACCATCACCGGAGCTATCGGTCTGGCCATGGTCTATGCCCGGATGTCTTCGATCGACGATAGTCCGGGCGGGTCCTACGCCTACGCAAAGAAAGCTTTCGGACCATTCGTAGGCTACCAAACGAATCTTCTCTACTGGTTAGCAGGTTGGATTGGTAACGTTGCCTTGGCAGTGGTTGGTGTGGGTTATCTTTCCTACTTCTTTCCGATTTTTGATGAGCCATGGGTGCTTGGTCTTAGCTGTGTAGCACTTATGTGGCTGTTCACTTTAATCAATATCATCGGCCCGAATCTCGTGGCAAAGGTCCAAACAGTAACAACGATTCTTGCTCTTATCGCTATTGTCGGAGTCGCAATCATCGGTTGGTTCAGCTTCAGCCTCGATACATACATGGATGCTTGGAACGTGAGCGGAAAAGATTCTTTCGGGGCAATCCAAGGGGTGCTCAACGTGACTCTCTGGTCTTTTATCGGAGTCGAAACGGCCTCGGTTGCCGCAGCGGTCGTTAAGAATCCAAAAAAGAATGTACCCATTGCGACAATCGGCGGAGTGGTCATCGCAGCAGTGACCTACGTGCTCTCCTGCACTGCCATCATGGGGGCGATACCGAACGACCAGCTGATCAAATCCCAAGCACCTTTTGCCGACGCTGCGAAAATTGCCCTTGGTGAAACCGGTGGAGCCGTTGTTTCCTTCTGTGCAGCGGTTGGCTGCCTCGGATCTCTCGGAGGCTGGATTCTCGCTACTGCACAAAGCGGTAAGGCCGCGGCAGACGACGGTCTCTTCCCAAGAATCTTCGGAAGGGCTAATCACAAGGGCGTGCCCGTTGCTGGTTTGTTGGTAGTGGCTGTTTTAATGACGATTGCACAACTGCTCACTATATCACCGACGGCAGCCAAGGAATTCGGGGTTATATCCTCTATCGCCGTCTTGATGACGGTTGTCGCCTACCTGTACGTGACCGGCGCTTTGATTCTTTATCTGAAGCAAGCGAAAAACCGGATTCTCACCGCTGTCTTCATCGTAATTTCCCTCGCCTATTGCTCGTGGGCGGTCGTCGGATCCGATCCTAAACAAGTCGCCTGGCTAGCAGTCATCTTACTGATCAGCGCCGCTCTCTACAGCTGGAATGAGCTCTCTCAAGAACGATCGGCTACACCGAAAACGAGGGACTGATCCATGCGTGCCTTTCTCGTTCTTCTCCTCCTAGTGATTATCGGGATAGCTATCGGCCGAGAAGTTTGGCCGGAAAGTCATCACGATCCCGATGGCCACACCCGGTACCACCGAGGAAAACTTCCAGCTGATCCGGGTGAATCCGCACTCCAAATTCGGCAGACCAATCCTCACCCCCACCATCGGGTCCTTGGTGGAACGACGGCTACCTTCTAGAGCGCTGCCACTATCCCGGACCCGTCAGCAACCTTGTCCACTTTGAAGCACGCTCTCCCAAAACAGAACTGTCCCTCATCACTGTTCTTGGGCTCGCCCTTCTAGATCCGTAAGAGTCTCTGACCGATCGCGAAATACTTACCACCGACTCCGCCCGGGTGAGGATGCCGGGCGGGCTAAACGACATCCTGGAGAGCCTGATTGATCCGCAGAAGCAGTTACCGGCGCGGCAGATGTCATGAGGCAAGGAAGCCGATTGGGAAGCTCGCTCCACCACTGTAGAATCGGTTCAAGTTAGGAAAAATATCGTTCAGCTGACCAGAACTCACACCGAACCATTGGGCCAGCTCAGCGAAATACTCGTCGGTCGAAAGGGTCGGAATCAGTCGCCCCCGCCCGGTGTCGAGCGAATTCCCAAGACCAAGATCTGGATACATTCCGTGGATCGAACCACCGTTCACCGCTCCACCCATCACAATCTGATTCCCTCCCCATCCGTGGTCCGAGCCACGGCCGTTTGACGTGAGCGTTCGCGCAAAATCAGACGCCGTAAACGTGGTGACACAATCGTGAACGTTGAGCTCCTTCATCGCTGCGTTGAACTCGAAGAGAGCCCGACTGACGACCGGAAGCATCGCTGCATGGTTGTTCAACAATTCATCGTGGTGATCGTAACCCCCCATCATCACGAAAAAAGTCTGCCGTTTCATTCCAAGTGTATCGCGGGCTGCGATGGTGCGGGCCACCATTCTCAGAGCGCTCGACAACTCGGTATTCGAAAAAGTGGTCGCCAGGGCCTGCCCACTAAGTGCGGTAGCGAACTCATTGCTCGCATCAATCGCACTCCGATTTCTCTGCGCAAAGGTTTCTTGAAACAAGTTACGATACTGCAGATCCATCATACTCCGCACTCCCGTCTGTGCGATTGCGGACAATCCGGGCGATTCACCTGACAGAAAATCAGGCAGGACGGCCCCGTTTCCGTCTGGAAGAATCTCGTAGCTCACCGTTTGGTCGCCGGATTGAAACGTGTTGGTGCCTGCCAGCGAGATATTCATCGAGATCCTCGAATTGGTATTCGCACTCTGCAGGATGTCGGCGACCCGACCTCCCCACCCTCTTGCGGATCGGGAATCGGGGACACTGGTCTGCCAATGCATGATCTGATCGGAGTGTGAGTACAATCCCAAGGGTAATCGAGCAGATCCCGATTCGTAGGAACCCAGAGTGGTCGGTTCGACCAGTGTGCCCACGTTCGCTACGAAAGCCGCGTCGCCACTGTTGAACAGACTGGCCAGTTCCGGCATCCCCGGATGAAGGCCAAAAGTCTTGCCCTGATAGACACCGTTGATCGGTAGTAGACTCGCCTGCGATAGCGCTAGATTGGAACGAACCCCTTGATAATCGGCGTATTCGGTGGCCCCGCGAGGCACCAACATGTTGAAAGAGTCGTTCCCCCCAGCGAGGAGGATGCAAACCAAGGCCCGATAGTCGTTGCCCGCACCCAATGCTCCTGTCCCCGATGCCATCGCGTTGGTCATCGAAAGGTTGAGAAGCGTGGAGATCAAAGGCGTTGCGGTCACTGCTGCGCACGCTGCCTCTCCGAGAAACTTCCTTCGAGATATGGGGCTACTCATGATCGGTTGGGGTTGAGGTTAGCGGAGGACGGAGAATTCCGGAGAATTGACGAAGAGATACAAGAGAAGGTGGACTCGATCCCATGAATCGAACCCTTGCGATTGCGCCTGATCCAAAAGCGACACCAAGAGGTTTTTTGCAGAGCTGCTCATAGAGCCATACGTAAGAATAAGATCAAATCGGTCGACCAGTGCCGCATGGTCTGAATCCGCAATCTCATATTCCGTCTCTAGGTCAAAAACCGATTCGTATTGCCCAAGATCTTCGTCAAACTGAATTGCCTCACCGTAGAAGGTAGCACCCAGCCAGAAATTCATTGTAGCGATTGTCGTCGAGGCTGTCGTGATCTGAAACTCTGGCGCAACCAAACCCGCAGCATTCAACGGTCCAAGCGGTGAATGGTTGGGAAGGTAAAAGTTGAATACACTGGGCGCCGCGAGTGGCTGCTGCTGAAAGGCCATGCGGGCTTCGATTCCCAGGTTTCGATAAAATCCACTCGAACTCGAAAGATTGAACGCCCGGCACAAATGGAGGTAGCGCATATACGGTTCCCGTAGTCTTCCATTGGTCGGATCGTTCAGAAAACCACGATTCCGCGCTTCCGGATCAAGAAGGATGGCACGAATTACCGACTTCATGTCACCACGCACCCCCTGCCCATTGTCATTGAAGGCCATAGCAACCCGGCGGATGTAGGCGGGACTCGGGTTGCTCTTCACTAGGCGTTGAATCAACTGCTTCCCAATAAACGGTCCGACATTCGGGTGGTTAAAGATATTCTGTAGAGCTGCCTGGATATCTTGATCCGTCGTTAGCCCTCCTGGCACAAGACCATTCACAAACACCCCATTTACCGTTGTGTAGCTGAGTAGTTGCTTTGACCCAGTGTCGTGAGCGGGCTCAAACACCTGCATAGGGTTGTTGAAATAGGGATCAGCTTCCAAAAACTCTGCCTCGTTGAGAATCGTGGCATCGTCACCCGGATCCAGTCCGTACGGAATTCCTGCCACGTTTGAGCCGTCGTAGGTTAGACCCGTGAATATCCGAGCAAACTCGCGAATGTCCGCGTTCGAGTAAGTCGGAATATCGTTTCCTGATGGGTCTTTTCGACGAGTTCCATCCTGATTCAGTTCATAGAGGCCAATCGAGAAGAGCTGAAGAATCTCCCGCGCATAATTTTCATCCGGAAAACGGTTTGTGACCGGATTAGCCTTTCGATTCCTCACGTGACTCAGGTACAGCCCCATCACTGGATGATATGTAACTTCGTAGAGAAGGTTTTCGAAGTTCCCAAAGGAATTGCGGACCAGAACATCGTAGTAGTCCGCCAAACCCCACGGACTATCCTCCAGCTCATCACTACCCACCATGGAAGCTACAAAAATTTGGCTTAAGGCGTAGGCAGTTCTCTGGCGAAGCATGTCTTGACCACGCATATTGATATCCCACCAACTCCAGAGAAAGTTGGAGATCGACAAGGTTTCTCCATTATCGTCCTGAACGGTATACAGAAAACTGAGCACCCGTGGCAGATGGTAATTCGGAGGTTGAACGAATTCGTTCTCGATCCACGAGGAGAAACCCGTCTGAGCAACTTGTTGGATCAGCTCATAGTCGGCACCCATCCCGGCCTGAAGGAGAAATCGTGATGCCTCCTCGGGCGTTGGCAGCTGACCGGAAACCGTCCTTCCCTCCAACGTAAAACTCTGACCGTTGCTGAATTGTTCGACCGCCCTAGCGTAGTCGTTCTGCGAGCTTGAACTGACTGAGTAAGGATTCGAATCCGAGAACCCAAGAAGCAACTCCTCGTAGGCAGTCAAACCGTCGCCGTCGACGTCCATCTCCTGAACATCAACCCTTGCAAAAAAGGTTTTCGGCATGACCGTGGGGGAAGAATAGGAGTTGATATTCCTGACGCCAGAACCAGTGAACGGTCCTTCCAAGTCCTGCCAACTCTCCAAATCCTGGCTACCACGAACTTGATATCGTTTGCCAACCACATCATCAAACGTTAGGTCCATCACACGGTTTATCCGGTCAACCCTTGACACATCGACGACGAGTTGGCTCTGCGGATCGAACGGATCTGTGCCGCTCTGACTCTCAAAAAGATTTGTTTTTCCGTCACCATCATCATCACCATTTGGCAACAACCCTCTTGCCTGAAATTGAGCCTCCCAGAGGTCACTCATTCCGTCTCCATCGAGGTCGAGACCAGACCCTCCAATCGCAGAGGGCACCTGCGCGGCAGCGTAGAGAAAGACTAGTGGTAGAAGAAGAAAGGTTTGCGCTGGGGTCCTGAGCATCTACCCAAGACAACGCTTCAAAGACCGGTTTTATTGGAAAGCCGCCTGAACTTCCCCAGTCTTTCTCGCTAGCTCAATCACGGTTTCCTACCTATGACGAGAAATGAAGTGAGGGTCACCACAAAGCTCTTCTCATCCGACTGGAGCTTCAGTTCCTCAATCCAACTCTCACAACCAATTGAGGAAATTGTCCCAGCCATTACAAGTTTCCGGGCAGTTTGATGGAGGTTATAGAGTTCATCGGCTACTCCGAAATCTTTCAGTGTCGACTCTTTGGCAATCACTTCAATGTCGCTGATCCCAACCTCACCCATGAACTTCTTTGCGTGACGACCTACGAACCCGGAGCGAAACGATTCCGCCCACTCCGTCTCTACCATTCGGGTAAAAGCTCCATTGTGTGATCTAATTTTGAAAGTGCTCCAATCATTGTCGTAGACCAGAAGAGACCCCCCGCACTTCAGTATGCGGTAGAGTTCCTGAATCACTAGCTGCGGCTTAGTGATATGCTGAAGAACCCTGTCGATTCTGATCTTGTCAAAGGAGTTGTCTGGAAAGCCCGTATCGTGAAGATCGCCAACTTTAAACTGAACCGGCAATCGGGAGACCCTTGAATCCGTTCGCGCATCGCTGATCAATTTTTCGCTAGCGTCGAATCCGACAACAACGCCTCCTTCACCCACACGTTCCGCCATCTGAAACACGTCCTCACCAAGACCGCAACCTGCATCGAGAATCCGGTCTCCCCGCTTGATATCCAGAAGAACAAAAGACTCTTCTTTACACCTCTGATAAAAAGGGAGCGAATGGATGAGCGAAAGGCATCTCCCGTAAGCATCCGGATCGCGTGCTTCATCGACCTTTGCAAAACCGCTTGCTAGATATTCCTCATCCATATCCTAGAGACGCTTGAACATACAGGGAGATTTTGAAAACGCTCATCATTCAGTCTTTGCGACTGGGCTTACTTGATGATCCTTTCATTTGCAGGTTCTATGATGGGCGATTCTACCAGCACTCCCTCAGGCTGCACATTCGATGTTGCCGGAGAAGGAATCATCGCTTTTTCGCTGGTTTCGGATAATCCTGATTCATTTCAATGTCGAAAACGCTGGGTGTTCGAGAGACTACTCCTTCCTCGGGAACGGGTATTTTTGCTGTCCAAACGATCGCGTTCAGAACGATCTTTCTAAAATCATCGTTCATCCAGTTCGTGTGAAAATCCCCACCAGTGAAACCGAACCCGAGCCCTCCATCCGGTCGTTCATATGCCCAAGCGACATGTTGAATCTCTCCAGCGTCCACCGAAGCTCGGACCGTAGGATTTGTAATTCTCTCCTGATGTCTTTCCCTTGGTTTGATCAAGGTTTCTACCGGCGGATGCGCAGACAGGATTGGCGTAATTCCTTCCATATCTGGACGAAATCGCATGTGGTAGTACCATTCGTCGTAGATTGAGAATGGCGCAACACCCCGCGTGACGGGGTGACTTGGGAGATCCTCAAACGAAGCATCCCACTTGGGATTGACCGACCATCCAACTTCGAAGAAACCGCCGATCCAGTTTAAAAACGTCGGCCCAAGCTCAGCCGGTTCAACCTCAACAGCGAAATGCAAACACGCAACTCCCACTCCCTCGTCGACTAACTTCTGAATCTCATCTTGATGGTCCTTGGCTAGATGCCATTCGTATCCGTCACTGTAAATGACGATTGCACTTGGGTTGTTATATCCCATCCATGACGCTGGCCATTTGCCTTCTTCAACCACCTGAGCAATCACCCCAATGTCACTCTCGTTCAAAGCACGAGCCAGCAAATGACTTCCAGCCTTGTGCTCGTGGGCGCCGTAGCCGTGACTCTTCGGACCCGCTAAAAAGAGAACCTTTTTCACGTCCCCCTCGTTCAATTCACGTAGGCGAATATTTCGAAAACTCACTTTCATTGGTGGCCCAGCGTGCAACTGAAGACCAATCAATCCCTTTTCGAGTCTCTCCGGCGTCGACTCGGAAAACTCCGCGGTAGTAACACCATTGATTCTCTGAATGATCTGATTGCCAACTGCAGTGATGTGGTACTCGTTCCAACCGTTTGGATCGATGTGCGATAGGATTTCGTCCGGGTCGCCAATCTGGGCGATTACGGTTCTTTCGTCACCGAATTTCCCTACCACGGTCTTTTCCCCACGAGAAGCGAGTAGTCTCTTGTATTGTTCTCCGTAAGCAGCACCCATCCATTTCGGATCATCCGCGATATCTGCCTGATAACCTCCAAGTCCCCAAGGCCGATCTTTCAATGGAAAACTCCGGTACTGAACTCCGCTATTGTGATTAGTGAGCTTGAATTCGACCTTCAGTTCAAAGTCTGCGACTTCGCCTCCATCCCAGATTAGAAAGGTATTGTGCTTAGTCGGGTTCTCTTTCGTCGTTTCACCAACGATTACACCGTCCTCAATTCGCCAAAACTTCGGGTCACCCTCCCATCCGTCGATCGTCTCCCCATCGAAGAGTGGAACAAACTCGTTTCCAGATGAGATCAAAGCTCCAAAACAAAGGATCGAAACGAAGGTAGGAAGGTTACTTTTCTTCATAAAACGAAACAAAGGAGTAGAGCGAGCCACTGGTCGCCTCACTGAAACTCCACTCTTCCCCATTGATCTCCACAGTGCAGACTTACCGGGTGAACTGAGAGTTGTTGATGACTTCGACTAGGCAGCTGTAGACCTTTGACCATAACCGCAAGGAATTGAATGTCGACAAACAACGTTGGCCGGTGCGCCGGAAAATTGCTGGATTGCTACAAAACAGAAATGGTACCTGACCGGGGACTCGAACCCCGAACCAATTGATTAAGAGTCAACTGCTCTACCAATTGAGCTAGTCAGGCCCATAGGCCAATGTCTTCGATGTTTCGGACTGGTAAGGCAAGTGAATTCTCGTGAATTTCCCTCGGTTTCGCGTTTGCGCCGTCCCCCGGACTCACCAAATCTACCGGTGTGGATTTCTTTGAGGCATCAGATCAAGCCAACGCATTGTCTAGCTCGGGTATCGATTTTCAGACGGAACTGAACGCCGAACAGTTGGAAGCAGTCACCGCTCCGTTCGGTCCCTCCCTCGTTCTCGCGGGAGCGGGATCCGGAAAAACACGCACTCTCACCTACCGAGTTGCGTGGCTTCTCGAGCAGGGTGTGCATCCCAGTAGCATCCTCCTGCTCACGTTCACCAATAAGGCTGCTAGGGAAATGCTCTCGCGGGTAGAGGAGCTGACCGGAGTGTCTTCCCGTTTGTTCTGGGGAGGCACGTTTCACCACATTGGTCAGCGACTTCTTCGGCGCCATGGTGCTCCTGTAGGCATTGCACCGGGGTTCAATATACTCGATCAGGGCGACTCCGAGTCACTCCTGGGAGACGTTATTCGTAAGATTGATTCAGGATTTCTAAAAGACCGAAACAACCCGAAACCCCGGGTAGTTGCAGGGTTAATCAGCTATGCCCGCAACACCCTTCAGGCGGTAGGATCGCTCGCCTCAGAACGCTACCCCTACCCTCAAGGGCTTTCTGAGAAAATCGCTGATTTTGCCGTAGCCTACGAAAAGGCGAAACGGAAGCAGGAAGTTGCCGACTACGATGATCTTCTCGAACTCTGGCTGCGGCTCTTGGAAACTGATCCAGGGTTTCGAGAATATTGTAACCAACAGTTCGAGCAGGTTCTTGTCGACGAGTATCAGGATACCAACCGGCTCCAGGCTGGGATTGTCGATGCAGTTGCCGGGCACCACCAAGTGATGGCGGTCGGTGATGATTCTCAGTGCATCTACACTTGGAGAGGCGCGGAGTTTGACAACATCATGACTTTCCCCGATCGCCACGTTGGAGGAGAGATATTCAAAATCGAAACCAATTATCGGAGCACCCCGCAGATTCTTCATTTCGCAAATGGTATCCTCGACGGGCATTCGGGCGGAGGGTTTCGCAAGGAATTGCGCCCGGTTCGTCCAGACTCCGACCTACCTGTTCTCGTCTCGACCGTAGACACCCGACAGCAGGCAGAATTTGTCATCCGAACAGTCACTCAGCTCGTTGATCAGGGGCGGGCTTTCGGAGACATAGCCATTCTCTACCGCGCGCATTTTCAGGCAATGGATCTTCAGATGGAGCTTTCCCGTTCTGGAATCCCCTTTCAAATCACAAGTGGAGTCCGGTTTTTCGAACAGGCTCACGTAAAGGACTTGGTGTCGCAGATTCGCTTCGTTGCGAATCCAAGAGACGCTACAGCATTTTATCGATTCGCCGGACTTCTCCCCAAAGTTGGCCCGAAAACCGCAGAAAAGATCTACGCATTCATCGTCGATTATGCGCAAAAAAATGAGAAAAATCTCTTCGATATCCTCACGGATAAGGCAGTGCTTGCAAAGATTCCCGCTGCTGCAAGAGATGATTGGGAGTCTCTAGCGACTACCCTTCAATCTTGCCGCCAAGCAAGCGGAGAGGAAGACCCGGAAGAGGTGGTCCGCCTGGCAATCGATGGGTGGTACGGCACCTACCTGAGAACGTTATTTACTAACTGGAAATCCCGTGAGGATGATCTAATCGGGGTTATCGGATTCGCGTCTAGGTTCGAAGAGCTGAGCGAGCTTCTCGCTCAACTCATCCTTCTCAACTCGGAGTCCAGTGACCGATCCATCGATCCCAGCGAGAATGCAGTCCGTCTGACTACGATTCATCAGGCAAAAGGCCTCGAGTTTCCGGTCGTCTTTGTTCTCGGTCTTGCCGACGGTATGTTCCCCCTAAACCGCGCCATCGAAGAAGGGAATCTCGATGAGGAAATGCGTCTGTTTTACGTCTCGGTGACTCGTGCTCAGGATCAGCTATTTCTGTCCTACCCAATGGTCCATTCGCAGGGAGGCCCGCCCAGAAGACTACAACCCAGTCGCTTTCTCGGCTCAATACGCCCCGACTACTACGAAAACGTGAGATACCGGAGCGCTTGGTAGCGATAAATCGGACTAATGGAGGAGCGGCGACTTCAGCCGCCGAGCAGACGGCCTCAAAATCTCCCTGATTTCCTAGAGTTCGGCCCAATCGGAAGCTTAAGCAGCCCCTCCATTCCAGCCACAAGGCATTTCTCGGAGCGAAAAATCTCCAATTCTGTGCGTGTCGAAAAGAGCTCCCAACTCTATTTTTTTCCTCAATTTGGGCTTGCGGCACCTTTACTGGCAGGCATCCTCCTTCCCTTATGTCTGAAACAGAAGGCACAGAAACACCTAGAAAAAATCCCTCCGAGCTTACCTTTCGCGATACTACGGAACTCACCCGCTTTGTAACTGACACGGGAAAAATTCTCCCGCGCAAATACACGGGTCTAACGGCGAAACAGCAGCGTCACATCTCCCGCACGATCAAGCAGTCGCGGTCGATGCTGTTGATGAAGTAAGGCATCTGGCTATCTCTCGGAACATCCGTTTCCCATGAGACGGCTGCAAGGTTCCGACGCAGCGGATCGCTCTGAAGCGATCCAAATCCTCCGATCGGGTGGACTCGTAGCGGTTCCGACCGAAACCGTTTACGGTTTGGCTGCGGATGCCACAAACTCTTCGGCAGTATCTACCATCTTTGAAGCGAAGGGTCGGCCGCAGAATGACCCGCTGATTGTGCACATTGCTGACCGTGGTCAGGCCGAGCAAGTATGCCATCTTCCTGTGATCGCCCGCCTGCTAATGGAGACTTTCTGGCCAGGCCCACTGACGATCGTGTTGCCCCGATTATCCTCCCGGATGATTCCCACTTTGGTATCCTCAGGCCATCCCACGCTCGCTCTTCGCATGCCGGGTCACCCGTCTCTTCGAAGTCTGCTGGAAGAAGGTCAACTTTTTCTGGCCGCTCCAAGCGCCAACCCTTTTGGCTACATCAGCCCTACCCGGCCAGAGCACGTCGAACAGACGATGGGCGACCGCATAGATGCACTGTTGGATGGCGGACCATGCCAGCACGGAATCGAGTCAACCATTGTCCAAGTGGACGATCGTGAAGAGGTCACCATTCTACGCCCAGGCCCGATTACTCAAGCAGACCTCGCAAAGTTTGCCCCCAATGTGAAACTTTATAACGACTCGCGCGACGGAGAGTCGGACGCTAGGAGAGCCCACCCTGCCCCAGGGATGATGAAGAGCCACTATCGCCCCTCCAAAGGACTAATCCTTTTCCCCGAAAACTCGGATCCTCCTTCAGGCGATCCGCAAACCGCCTTTGTCTATCTTCGCAAACCTCCCGAATTTACCGACTTGGCGTTCTGGTTGAGCGAAGACGGTAGCGGACGTGAGATCGCGCACAATCTCTTCCACACCTTGCGAAAAATCGATAACGATCCCCGCGTGCGTAAGATCGCTGTTGAATTTCCGAGTGGAAACGAGGGGGTGTTGTCCGCTGTCCGTGATCGGTTGCAGAGAGCCGCTGCTCCGTTAGGGTAGTTGCCAACAACCGACGTTTACCCATTCAAAAATTCGCCCAGCTCTATACCGATCTCGAGCAAACGAATCGGACCAACGAAAAGAAAACTCTATTGGAGGAGTACTTTGCTAAGGTCTCGGAAGCCGACGGTGCATGGGCTGTGTATTTTCTGAGCGGTTCTAGAGTGAAGAGGCTGATCTCCACCCGATTGCTTCGCGAATGGTCCGCAGAGCGTGCTTCCATGCCAACCTGGCTATTCGAAGAGTGCTACAGTCATGTTGGAGATCTTGCAGAAACCGCTGCTCTTGTCCTTGGTTCAGCACAGGAGTCAGAATCCTCTTCTCCAGAGCCTCTTGCGCAGTTTATCGAGTCCAGGCTACTCCCTCTTTCCAGCCAAACCGAGGTAGAGCAAAAGGAGTTGATTCAATCGACATGGAACATCCTGAGTTCCGCCGAAAAACTCGTCTTTCACAAGCTGCTGACCGGTGGACTTCGGATCGGTGTTCAGCGAAAAACGGTCCAAAATGCTTTAGGCAACCTCTATAAAATCGATCCCGCTGTCATCGCTCATCGCATGATGGGAAAATGGCGGCCGACACCCGAATGGTTCCGGAGATTAAGGAAACCAGTTGCCGAGAAAGGCGAACCTTCGTTGCCCTACCCATTTTGCCTGGCCTATCCGGTTGAACAGCCAGACTTCGCCTCCCTCGGCGAGGCTTCTCGATGGCAAATTGAACCCAAATGGGACGGAATCCGGGCCCAGCTAATCCGGCGTTCCGGCCAGACTTTTCTCTGGAGCCGTGGTGAGGAGTCGGTCGGGGAAAGCTTCCCTGAGATTACAGAGTCCGCTAAGCACCTCGCAGATGGAACGGTCCTGGACGGGGAGATCCTTGTTTGGAAAGAGAAAGAGAGTTACCCTGAGTCTTTCGGGGAACTTCAGAAACGTCTTGGGAGGAAAAAGGTTTCGCAAAAAATGGTCAGTGAACTACCGGTTCGTTTCCTTGCCTATGACATTCTCGAATTCGAACACGCCGACTTGCGGGAAGAAGTGACTTCAAGTCGGCGTCGACTTTTAGAGGAGATTTTAATCCAAGCGCAGGGCCAGATCCATCTCTCACCCCTCTTCCCCGCAGAGGACTGGAATGAGGTAAAATCCATAGTTCAATCCGCACGGGAGCGACACATCGAAGGTGTCATGCTAAAAGACAGGACAAGCGTTTACCGGGCTGGTCGAGTGAAGCGCACTTGGTGGAAATGGAAAGTCGAGCCGCTGCGAATCGACGCGGTTCTGGTCTACGCGCAAGCCGGCCATGGAAGGCGGTCCGGACTCTTTACGGACTACACTTTCTCGGTAAGGGACGGTGATCAACTGGTTCCGATCGCGAAAGCCTACTCCGGACTTTCGGATAAGGAAATCAAGGAACTCGACGGGTGGATCAAGAAGAACACGCGAGAAAAATTTGGCCCTGTCCGTTCCGTTCCGGCAGAGAAAGTCTTCGAGCTCGCATTTGATTCCATACGCGAGTCCAAACGCCACAAAGCCGGCTTCGCTTTGCGCTTTCCACGCATTTCCCGATGGCGACGGGACAAACTCCCGAAAGACATCGATACCTTGGAAACGGTAAAGAATCTTCTGTAATGCCAAATCAAATGCGATCTTTGCCCTTGTCAGATTAAACTCTTCCGCGCTTACTCTTCGCCTTTCGCTCCCGTAGTTCAATGGATAGAACAATGGCCTCCGGAGCCGTAGATCTGGGTTCGAATCCCGGCGGGAGTACCAAAAGTCTTACGAATCCTCGGCGGAGTTACCTCCTCTTCTGGCTCACAGGATGATAGCCAATCTGACAAAGGCTCTCCGCTCGAAAAATCGCAGAGTGCATGATCGGGTTCGTCTCGATTTATCTCTACGAACCGGAAGACTAGCTTTTTGAAACCTATCAAATCACAGAATCTTTCGGGAACATCGCCCAATCATAATCGCTAAGTTTTTATTAGGTTGCAATACTAGTGTTTACGCAAACTCCGGTTTGCAACAGTCGCACTATTTCGCTTAAGTTCAGTGCTGTTTATTTGTAGTAGGAAAAAACAAAAACATACGCCCCTTTTGCCGTCAACTATGCACCCGCATCTCGAGTTTGAACGCCGACTCGTCTTTCGAGATGGTGACTTTCCATTGAACGTTGCCACATGGCACAATCACCCAGATTACCCACTGCATGTTCACAATTTTTCAGAGATTGTTGTAGTGCTTGGCGGCACCGCGATAAACGTTATCAACAAAGAGAGTTTTTCCATAGGAGCTGGAGACGTTTTTGTCCTTCATGGAAATCGGCCTCATGGTTTGCGAGACACCAAAGAGTTGTCATTGGTCAACGTCATCTTTGATCGTAGCTTGCTGGACGTTCACCAGCTGGAAATATCAAAACTTAAGGGCTACCAGGCATTATTCGAAGTGGAACCAGCACTGCTGGAGTTCGGCGACTTTGAGCGTCATCTTCAGCTCGACTTTTCACAATTAACGAGAGTCCGCGCTCTAACCAATGAGATGGAGATCGAGTTGAACTCATCATCCAGAAGCAGGAAAGCTGTCGCTTTCGGCAACCGAAAAGAAGACGCTAACGTAGAGATGCATCCGATTGACGAGGGTAGCCGTTTAATCGCACTAGGCCACTTTATGACACTAGTTGGTACGCTCTCTCGCTGGTATGCAGGAAAACCTACAAAAACACCCGACAGAACCCACAAAATAGGCAAAGTGCTCAGCTATCTAGAAACTCACTATACTGAGCCTTTCGATATCAATGAACTTACCAAGCGGTCCGGTATGTCGAGGAGGAGCTTCTATCGCGCTTTTAGCGATTTGACTGGAAACACACCAATGTCATATCTGCTGAATTTACGAATCGCACAAGCCGCTCACTTGCTGCAAACTACAGACAAAAACGTTACGGAGACTGCCTTTGAGTGTGGCTTCGAGGATAGCAATTACTTTTCCAGGCAATTCCGCAGAATTATGGGCATTACCCCGCGCGCCTATAGAACCCACCCGACTACGTCAGCGACGAAAAGCCAATCTATTTGACACCGAAGGTAGCCGCCTCGCCCTTCGCACTTCTGCCGAAACCTTCCAAGCCCTTATCTGAAAAAACATCACGGACAGCCTCTAGGTACTTCATGCCGTTTCTAAGATCCGGCTCCAGATAGCTACCCTCGGTCCATTCGTTCCAAGCATTGATCGTCAAAAACGGAGCTGGCATTGAATTTGATTCAAGTTTTGCTTTCACCCGTTCCAGAGCCCTCCTGAAGTTTTTCGGGGTGTTGTTAGCGATTGTGTACATGAAAGGGTAACCACGGTTTTCGTACGCGTCTGATTGGACCGTCCTGGGTGAAGCATCCCAACCCATCGTCACATTTGGGTAGTATGGTTGTGTGAATTTACTAGCAGCTTCATCCCAATAATCAAAATAAGCATCACATATGTCGTTATACTCAACTTTGGGAAAATCATCGGTAGCGTGGTGATGAATCCAAACATAAGAGTTAACGCTGTCGAAACCGAGAAAATCCAGTAGCGATTTAATATCTGTTGGAGCTGTTTCCCCAGGAAGGATTGGGTTATTCCAAACGATTGCGTTTAAGTGCAAATCCTTGAAACCTGCAGCCTTGACCCTTTGCCGAAAAAGATCGAGAAACTCGCGGGTCCTCTCAACGCTCCCAAGTCCCTCAATCAACTTATTCAACTCGTAGACTGAAAAATACGGGCAACCATCGATTAACCAATAGGACGGATGAATAAAGTAGCGCTCGATACAAACATCTATAATCGCGGCGAAAGTATTTGGCGTAACTGCTCCGCGATGAAGAACATCGGCGTTTTCGAGCGCATTGTGACAAGCCTTCATCGGGTGGATGTCGATCCAGTCGTGGTTAGCCCACATGAGAGCAAACTTTAAGCGGTCATTGTTACGAGAATTCATAAAACCCGAATCAAGTCCGCGTTCTAGAAATGGGCCATCATCATACCAGTACCAATCGAAGATAAACGTATCAATTCCATGATCTGCGGCCGCACCGATTTTTTGCTCCATTTGCCGCGGATCGGCCTCATCAGTTTCGCCCCATGCCGGCAAATTTGGCAACATATGCCCATCAAAACGAGGCTCCGCACGGCGGACCAATTCCCATTCCGTCCAATTCTCGCCGTGCAGCGCACGATTACGTGGGTCAGAGTGAAAGTTTGGGAAATAATAAACCGCTACCTCAACGCTTCTTCCACTCATTCAGATAAGAATACACACGAACAAAAGACCAAACCATAACTCACGTGCCATTAGTTAGCACGGCTGTGCCAGCGCTACTGATGGTCTCGCAAAAATGAAAAAAGGGCCAAGCGATGAAGGGAAAACTCCTCCTCTGAGTCGCTAGTCACTGAAATTCACTCCCCTTGCACGCAATCTCCTGCTCTGTTCGTCCCAATAGATTATTATGAAGGAACGCTTCTCTCCTAGCATCGTCCACTTCGATGAATAAAAGACACGCCACTCTCCAGCATCATCCAAGTAGGCCATTTTGATAGGGACTCTTCTTGTATCAAAATCCTCAGCCTTGGCCTTGAATAGACTTCCGGGGCTGATTGAAATCCTCTCTTCTCCCAAAAGCCCCACAACCTGATCGGCCGTTGCATTGATAAAGCAGAAAGTCCCTTTTGGGAAAACCCCGAAATCACTGTCGACTTTTAAACACTCCAGTTTATCACCGGTATCAAAACAGATCAAAGTTACCATGGAATCTGTTCTAACGAAGGAAACTGTGGCAACAGCCTGATCTTCTAGATCTTTCTCAAGGTTTGGTTCTTGAGAGAAAATCATCAAACTTCCGTCACCACGATAACTTGCTCGCTTTGATAAGAGGTCGAATCCAATTGGAAATGGGCGAATCTCGCCCTCACTCAAAAAAGTAAATTCTCGACTCGGTGAATCAAGAAAAAGGGTCCTGAAGGAAAAACTTACTTCGGACTCCTCCTCACCATGTGAACCAGCTACGAAAAGGCCACATATCGCAAGTATCAGGATAGATCTGAGACGAACTGTGGTCTCGATTATCATCTAGATCTGTTCCTCCCGTAGAAAACGAAGTGAAGTTATTACGAAACGGCGACCGAAACTCTGATTCATTCCGCTAGGATCTTCCCAAGGAAGATCTGTAACAGAATCGACATAGTCAGGTACTCTTTGGACAAGCGCTTCAACCCATGATTGGCCGATAACTTCTCTTGTGTTTGGACTAACAACTTCTCCATACGCACGTATTCGAAAAGTATCAGATCGCGTCGCCATACGATGCCCAACCTGGCTGAGTATATCTCCCTGAAGAACAAATTTTGCTGCTCCCTGAGCCCTCGACCCTTCAACGCTTGCACGAGCATCTGAGGGTAAATAATTCAAATCACTGGATTCAACTACTTTGGTGTAGATTTGATTTACGTCTGCTGCTTCGATTGCGCGGTCCAGTAGTCCTCGTTTACCACCGTCGGCCAAATCACGATTGACGAAATCACCCAGAGTAAGAAAAGGTCCACGGTCGCGGATTTCATCAATCACAGCATCAGTCAACGAATCCAGTTCTCCTTCACTCAGACTACGATAACCTTCCCACAAATTACCGGCATCATTGCCGCTAATTGGCAGACTAAACCTGCTTACCGGCACGCCTTGATCCTGTCTGGGTAAAACTGATCCCGTTTCTCGTTCGAGTATGGGTATCTCACCTCGGTAACGACTGCCCAGAAAGCTTCTCCACGCCTCTTTAGAAGTTGAGTTTACATTGAACTGTCCGTCTTGCAGAAGAAACGCTGCTGATCGTTCAGGAGCATCAAGAGCGATTCTTTCGCCAACAAGCAACGTAGATTCAGCAGAAGAAGAATTTGATTCGAATCTCTTGAAGTTGGGATTTAATGCAATCTGGCCTTCTTCAAACACAGCTTCAACAACATCACGGATACTGCGATCCTCTCTGAAAAGCTCTGTATCTTGGGGCGCTAGCGTCGAAAAAAAGTACTTATCCCAAAGTGTTCTGTTGAGCAAGTAGGCAGTATCAATACGGGAGCGGTTAACCTGAATACCCGCCAACTCGCTTGCAGGCAGTTGGGGCGAAGCAAACGAGTTGCCTACCGCTAGTAAGGGATCTACTGCATATAAGGACGTATCTGCATTCTGTAATTGTCCAATCGAGAAGAGAGGATAGTGGGGAATGTCAAGGAGAGGCACATGCGTTTGGCCACTGACACTATGACTCGAACCATAGTATCCCCGATTTGTTGTGGCATCATACTGGATATCAGCATCGGCCTGATTATTGATTTTTCGATAACGAATGGTATTCGCAGGTCCCACTCTCAAGTTACTGACCGAATTTTGTTCGTAGCTGTTGACATATGCTGTGGGAGAGAATTGAGCAAACGGTACTGGGTTTTCGAGCTCGTCCTCCGCCTTCAGATTCAACTCAATAGTCATAAGGTACTGTTTATCCCCAGGTGCAGGCAGTGGCCATCGTTGAACGCCAGAAGGACTTCGGATAGTATCTCCCCCGAGAGCGCCGGAGACAGTAAATGGTATGGCATTTGATCTGATCCTATAAAATGCCGTGTTGTAGAAGTCAGCTGAACTAGATTCTTTTACATCATGTCGTATCTCGTATTGTCCCTCGCTAAAGAGATATGTGCTGATCATAAAAAAATTCCAACCAGACTCAGGTGAACGACTTGTCATTTCCACGGAGAACTCCGTCTCCTCATCGGCCATTATTTGGGAGTTTGTGCTAGTATTCGAGGGGTCGATTACATCCAGCTGGTAGCCTCCTTGGTCTTCCCACCCTGCAACTAAATCCATGTGATCTGTAGTGCGGTCAGGAAACGGTATCGGTGATACCTCACCCGATGAGAAGATCTTTACCTCGCCGGGCTCCAGCACTACTCCTTCCGGATCTCCAACGGATACGACAATGGAATCAAGCCAATTCCCAAAATTGCCGAAACCACTCCCGTAATATTTATTCAGGAATGCTCTCAAGTGTGTCTGCTGAGTGATGTAGTTTTCAGATCCACCACCCACAACGTTCGGGTATTGAATATCCCATTTGAAGCCCAGTGGCAAATGGCTGGTTCTTATTGTAAATGCATCAAATTTTAGACGGACATTGTAAGGGTTCCACAACTTGACGATGGGATCGATCACCAAACGCATTTTGCGGTCTGCAAGGATGCTGCTTCCAGCAGAACCAATCATGACTTGCCTCTGGCTCGCGAGAAGCTCCGTATCGACAGAAATCAGGAATTTCAAGTCAGCCAATACAGGTGAAACCTTCATCCTCTCGGGAAAAATAACATCACGTACCGCAGGAGGGAGGTTATGAGCATTGGGATACCCCGGTATCGTTGTGTTTTCGGTAGTACGGTCACGAAGCTGATCACCGTCAGAACCACCGAAAAGATAAGGAATTCCAAGGTCAGGATCTTCAGGCGGCAACGGAGTCACTAACTGGGTTTCCAGCAAAGGCGTCTCGTTGGGGGTTTCGACCGACTTATACAGACGATAATAGTCGCGAAACACCTTCCATTTAGGTCCGTAAACACCCTGAAATGAGACAACATGACCATCGGGACTCTGTTGGACCATATTCGTTTGGTCGAAATCAGTTTCCGGCATTTCAAAGGCCAGAGAAAGATCTGTTTTGAGGCCACCCGACAAGGAATCCGCAAGAACTCCCCTACTTTGAACGGTAATATCATGAAATCGATTGCCGAGTAACTCTTGCGGAGTTGACGCGATCAAACTTAGATCAGGGAAATCTCCGAGCCTATCGAGGCTGCTTAAGAACCCTGGATCATTCAGATCATACCCCGTTCCCCATTCACTCCCTCCATCTACCGATGTCTCTATTAGTTGAGCAGCGGTATCACTACCCTGGCTCGCCTGAACGCGTCTGACGGCTGTTGTGCCTAAGGGGGAGCTATCCGCGTTAACTCTCAAGTTAGCACCTTCGGTTAAACTCACGTTAGCTTTGATTCCTTCATCACCTACCCAATAAGCGTAGCCTCCAACAGGATTGCCATTGTCTCCAGAGATTGGAACAATCGGGACGACAACTGAGTCCGCAACGTTATCAACAGTCCCTCCACCGACAAGTACCGAGGCACGCTGGCTATTCACCGTGGTATTATCACCATTAAAGACAATCGGATCATCCGGAGCAAATGAAACACTTGTTCCCGTTACACTCCCATCGTTACTCACTGCTAAGGGCTGCCGTTGATTTCCACTAATGAGCCAATTCAACAATACCGGAGCACTTACTGCGGCGTTTGGGCTGTTAGCGTTTCCCCAAACCCCTGTCCAATGTCGAGCGCCGGCTTGGCTCGTTGCATTGAGCTCCGCATTAACTGTTGCGTTCGTTGTTACCCGCTGATCAGGACCAGCGAATCTCTGAAGCTCACCAAGTGCAATGGACAGACCCATCAAGGATTGATTGTGAGCTTCCAGTGTTACCGCTTCTGATTGATATGCTTGAGCTTCAATACTTACAAGAGTGGTTAGTGAAACTAAGAGCAGAAGTATCAACGCCATCAAGCTTAGCGCAATTACGAGAGCAAACCCATGTCGATTCGACTCCTGTTCTACCGACATAACTTGAAACCTTCGCGATGGCTTTCTGGGCGGTGAAGCCTCCAGTCCGTTTGATTCAGTTTCAGAAACGGCATGAATACATATTCCTCCTTCGAACTCTTGTTTATCTGAGGTTCTCATTATCTAAGGCTTGGGTCTGTATTGAGAGCATTGGGTAGTTAGTTAGGGATTTTTCTCAAATTACTCCCGGGCAACTGTATGCCTTTAGGCGTGTTAGTTGGGTCATACTGTGCGGAGCGTTTCGAACCGCCCACCCTCAACAGAATACAATTTGCTCTGATGCCAAAACCTTACAATTCATGCCAAAGATAAGCAGGATCTTGCCAACGGTCAAAATTGCTAACGCCCTGCGAACTAGAGCCATGAACGAATGCATCCGCTTTCGAGATAGGCAAAGAGTAACAAGGTATTCTGGAGTAGTGCGATTGTAGTCTTCCGTGCAAACTTCGGCCCCGTGAGCGTCAGTAAAGCAATAATCCCTAGATCAATCAAACTAGGGCTGACTCGTAAGGTACCGCTTGTTCCAGAAGCCCGTCACCAATGGATCATTCAAATCAGAAAACACTTCATAAAGGTTCCTTCGATAGCATCGACAGAGCTCCGAATCTTCATTCTCTGCTGCAAGATTGTTCATTTCGAATGGATCCTTTACGAGGTCATAGCATTCGTCCACGTCCGTCGCATTCCAAACATATTTATAGTTCTGATCGCGGATCATACGTTGGCAAAACAAGCCAAACTGCTGACCGTTGTAAGTGCTAAAGGCAAAACGGCGAGGATTCTTAGCCTTCTTTCCGCACAGTTGGGGTAGAAAACTTCGACCTTGGAAAGACCTCGGCACCGGCAACTCTAGAAGATCAAGCAAAGTGACTGGTAGATCTAAAAAATGACTCAGGAAGTCATTACACGTTGTATTAGGATTTATGACACCATCCCAGTTGAGAACCAGAGGAACATGCGTCTCCTCTTCGTACATAACGTAGTGCTTGTCAATCTGCCGATGACTGCCCGCGGCATCACCGTGGTCCGTGGTAAAGATGATCAAAGTATCCTTTCGCAAATCATGATTCTCTAGAGTTTCTACGACCCTTCCAATTGCATCATCCACTTGAGAAATAATACCAAGGTAGCCGGAGAGATAAACTGACCACTCTTTCCAACTCCAATCTTCCAGTTTCCAGTTTCGTAACTGCTGCTTCTGAATGTATGGCTTGCCATCAAAACTCTCATCGAAATTTTCCCATGGAGGTATCGTCTCAGGCGGATACATCGAAGCAAAAGGCTCAGCTGGCACGCATGGCAGATGTGGCTCCGAAAAGTCCAACCGAATATGCCAAGGTGCTCCATCGTCTGAAAGTGTCTTTATCGTTTCTATACAATCTCTTGCCAGAACATGTGTATGACACTCTTCAAACGGCAGAGTCTCGTAATACCCGATAGGAAACTCAGGCCATGGATTGTTCTCAATGACATGCTTTACCGCCTTGTGTGGCGTTTCATAGTTATCATTCGGAGGATCTTCGAAACTATCGAAGCCGAAAGCTGTCGGATCGAGGTCAGGATGCACGTGCCACTTTCCAAAATATGCGGTGCGATAACCAGCCCCTTGCAGTAGACGCAACCACATATCGCGGTTCGGATCTATTGAAGGGATAGGCAGCGAACCACCTCCTCCGTAATTCCACATACCACCGTGCTGCTCGGGCATTACACCAGTAATCAAACACTGTCTCGAAGGACAACAACTCGGTAGTGGCGTGTATGCTGAATCAAACTGTATACCACCGGACGCTAACTTGTCGATGTTAGGTGTTTTTACAAAAGGATGCCCCGTAAACCCAAGAGAATCATAACGCAGCTGATCTAGGTTAATGAACAAGATATTCGGACGCGTATTCATGGAACACATTCGTTCTATTCAAAATTGACTCCTACTTACACGCAATCATTGGAGCAGCAAGCAGGCCACTTGGATGCAGCACAGGACTAGGATCGAACTCGTCACCCTCGGTAACCCATAGAGCCGGAGAGTTCCAGTAACGATTCTGCTCCCTATCGTGCAAAGGTCCGAAAGTATTATGCCGATCAACAACAACCTCCACTTCGACAGTCGCTCCTGACACCTCTGCTTCATAGGGGTCCCAACCAACCACTTGGCCATTAATCTTCGCACAAGCACCACCAAACTCCGGCAAGCGAATATGACTCGTCCCTTCCGGAAGTGGAAACCTATATCTGATCGAGCCGGAATAAAACGGAAAACCCTGAATGCATAAGTCCCCGACGCTGATTCTCTTAGGGATTGATGACAAACGTCTTTTGACACCCTCAAGTTGAACGGCAAAATCACCAAGCAAGTACACTGCCTCCACGTTACTATTTTCAGTGTAGCGTGTCCTCAAAACAATCGAATTTTCGCCCACCCGCAGAGCACGAGCGGGTATACGGAAACGGTGAAATGCGATATCGATCCATCGCTTCGAATTGGAGAGATCAAGAATTTGATCATTAACTTCGACCTTAAATCTTTCAGGTTCTTCGATAACCAAGTCTACCCATTCAGGCATTACGTCGATCTCAAAAGAGTAACTCAGATTCAGATGACACAACTCCTTAATCGGTTTCTGAGCGACATACCAAGGTTGAAGCATCGCTCCGCCTCGTCGCATAACGGAATGCGCATCGCGGACCTGCTGGTCAATTTTGAGAACTTCAGTCTCGTCTAGCGAATCCTTACCATCGATCCGGTAGGAAGCGAAATCGAGCACACAAATATTTGGCTCCATCAGAGAATAGTCAAAAGGACCGTCAACGGTCGCATCAAATGCATCGTCACGAAGAGGCTGCAAAGAACACCTCGCCACAGGCGGTTCATAAGAGTGAGCTACCCAAAGTTTCTGACCCCCAACCGGGAAGTCGGTCTTAAAGACCTGCCAGCCTTCCTCTTTTGTCGAGTCCACTCTTGCTACTTCACCGCTTGTGCAATCCCATTCTGATATTGGTAAATCCGTCTGGATGCGAACGGTTACCTGCTTAAGTCGGTCCTCCCGGTTCACACTCAAAGCGGCAAATATTAGACCACTATTCACCGCACGCAGTTGGCCGAAAACGTTGGGCGCAGCGACAGTCGCAAGGGCTTTCGGCACAACGGCCAAAACGTCTGACTTCGTGAAGGCAACGTGCTTGTAGCCACCGAGATTCGACTGGAAAACTGATGATTCACAAGCGTCTACATGTGTGGGTGCGTCTCCAGCAATGACTACACTACCACCGGCGGCAACAAATTGATCTAACAATGCAACAGTGGACGAGCGGATCGTTTCGACACCTGAAATCAGAACTACCTTATATCTGGCAAGCCCAACTTCTAGTGCGCCATCCTCTACTCTGCCCATTTTCGAGAGCATCGATTCATCTCCATAGTCGAAATCAATTTGAGATTCCAGTAACCAAGTAGAAAGAGTTTGGTAGTTCCTTTCCAAAGCTCTCATATGCGAGTTCTGCAACTCCAATTCTTTGGACCAGCCAAGATGAATCTGTGCCCAAAAACTCTCGACGGGATTAAGTACAAGTAGATCACAGATCGGATCACCCTGAGTCATCATTAATCCGAAACGGGCAAAATAGTCTTCGACGTGAGAATATTCTCTATACCATGGCGATTGGTGCAAGATACTAGCTGGATAATCACGCTTAGCCTCGCCTCGCATCGTATACCACGACAGATGATGACAGCGAAAATTGATGCCTAGTAGTGTCTGCCAATCCCCTATCGCTTTGTGGCCAGAAAACGGTAATTCCCAACCCGTGCACCCGTAAAGCTCAGAGAGAAGATGTGTCTTACCGGTTTGACGTGCCGCCGATCTAAGTTGTTTTACGACCCAGTAATTTAGGTTGTCCTTACCTAAAATATCTACTCCTGGTGCGCCCATATACTCGTAATAGCGCATCACCGATCCTGACATTGCAGTCTGGGCTGTGAGATTGTCTTCATGTAAAACGTGCCCAGTTAAAACAAGATTGTGCTTTTCGCACCACTCACCGCAAGGAATTGCGAAATTCTCCAGAAAAAGCTGCTGCAGTAATTCAACAAAATTCCACTTCACTGGTGAAATCCGCTTACCATTTACCTGCAGAAACAGCTCAGGTAACTTCGGGATAAGGTCATAACCAAAACGTGCTTTAAACTCTTGAAACAGCTTCTGCGTGTAAGGAACGGTCATTCCGCCATTCTCCATATACATTGAGAACCCATCCAGCAGCGCACCACGATGAGGTTCGTCAGTAAAAACTCCCTTAATGGACTTCCCGAGCAGCCTGCCACACTCCTTCGCGTACCTCTCGTGAGTGCAGTGCAGAAAGGCTTCAGTCGCCTCGCGGTTCATTGTATCTACGTAAGTGAAGCCATTATAAAAACCCGACTTACCCTGTTCGACCACCGAGAAGCGGATCGTCTTATTACCGGAACCTAAATTAGTGCAAACCGCTCCATCGAGATCACAATCAAACTCGGCAATAACCTGTTCACCCTCTCCCTCAGGATCAACCTCTAGTAGAATAGCCTTCTGTCGAAACTCGGGGTGCTTTGATACGATTCCGCCCGCAAGCCCTGAAGGCCACCGATCCTCGTCGTAAATCCACGCCTCGAGACCAAGACCTTTTGCATATTCCGCACAGGTGTTGATCAGATCAAACCATTCCTGACCAAGATACTCTGTTTCGAGACCGGTACGAGCGTGCATGAAAAAGCCCCCCATACCCATTTCCTTCATCACATCGATCTGGTAGCATAACTCCTCTTTCTCCAACTTACCGTTCCAGCTCCAGAAGGGCTTACCCCGAAATTCTACTGAGGGATCCAACCACTGCTGAAAAAGAGTATCTAGGTTTTCAAACTTCATGAAACGGTATCGAGACTTGCAGCCTTCTTCAGAACTTCATACCCCAGCGGTGGGTCCACCTCTACCTTCAGGGAAATAGTCAGGCCTAGGTGCCAGAGGCAAAACGCCACCTACGTGCCCAGGTTGAAAGCGGTCGTTTATGGTATCGCCATCTTCAAATGTATCACCTGTGCGCCCCAACCAAAATCGGAGCTTCTCATGCATTGCTTTTTGCAAAGCAACTACTTCCGCATCATCGCGATTTATCCATGTGATTAAGTTATTTTTCTGAAATGGATCGGCTTTGTCATCAAAGAGCAACCAAGGTCCTTCCACCGTTTCAGCGTAGGTATGAGTGCGGGTAACGACTCCACGAAAAGGGGGTGATGGAATGCAATGTACGTTGACCGGAAAATTGATAAAGACCGAATCGGGAGCAGCCGATTCATCACCGAGGATCAAATCCGACAGTTCATCACCCTGCATTGATTCAGGAATTTCACACCCTGCTAATGCTATCAAAGAACTGGTCAACTCAATCAAGCTAATCGGAGCATCTGTCACACGGCCGGCTGGAATGTGGCCAGGCCAGCGCATCAACAACGGGATACCAACAGACTCCCGCCAAGGCTGGCTCTTGTAATACTGTTCATGATTGCCCAGCATGTCACCGTGATCCGATGTAAAGACGACGATCGTATTTTCGTATAGTCCTTGCTCTTTAAGCACTCCTTCGAGGCGTGCTATCTGCTCATCAAGGCTCTCAATGTGGGCATAGTATCCCGCCAGTGCCTCCTTCTTTGCCTGCAGGATCTCGTTCGGGACATACACGCTGTTAGTCTCCATCAATTCGACAGCTTCCGAAGGAAACCGATCCAACAAATTTTCCGGCATTTCTCGATACGGGTCGTGTGGTGAACCGATCGAAAGCACTAGAAAAAAGGGATCCTTGTCCTGCCCTTTCTCCAAGATGTAGTTGATCGCTAAATCCGTCTGATGAATCGGCTCATAGCCCTCAATAAACACTGGCTCTGGCTCGTCGTTATAATAAAACCCATCCATATAGTTGTGCGTGCAGTTAGCCGCCGCCCAGTAATCATCAAAACCAAGACGCCTCGGTCCGGGCGGCGTGAACCCTGTGCGAGGTCCACCGTCCAAGTGCCACTTGCCGATATACCCACACTTATAACCCTCATCTCTTAAAGCGCCTGCGAAGCTCGGTCCGTCGTTCATCACTCGCAGTTCATTGTTTACGACCCCGTGGTCCAAAGCGTGCAGGCCAGTAAAAATTGTTCCGCGCGACGGCGCGCAAGACGGCGTGTTGCAAACGGCATTCGTAAAACGCGTACCTTCTGATGCAATCTGGTCTAAGTACGGCGTCTTTATCTTTTCCACGCCCGCGCACCCCATCGCAGTCGAGCGCATTTGGTCAGTTAATATGTATAAAATATTTGGTTTTATCATCACCCAACGGTCCCTGAATCTCCAGAGCCTTTATGACGCACTTCTAGTTCATTCTGAATTTCCCAGATACGTTCGCGTGTCAGCGGATAGAACTTAAAAATGGCGGCTGCGATCAGCAGACATCCCATAGGGAAAAAGGTCAGAAAGAAACGTAACCGTGTTATGGTCTCTGCCGACATTGCATCCGAACCAGCCTCGTAACCGGCAATTGCAAGCAGATAGCCTAGAGCAACACCTATAACGGTAAATGCCAACTTAACAATGAACCCGAAGGCTGCGGCAAACATGCCCTCCCGACGATAGCCAAAGTCTAGCTCATCCTGATCACAGATATCAGCGAGAAATGCACCATTCAGCAGCCAGCAGCAATTAAGTCCAAAACCAAGCATCGCAGCAGTAATCAACTGCAGATACGGGAAGCTCGGATTTACCAAAAATAGATTTAGAAGATTCGCTACAGATCCAACTAGGAGCCCAATCAAAAGCACCTTTTTTTTGTCCAAGACTTGAACCAGAAGCGGAACGATGAAAGCACTTCCGAGCATTGCAACAGCAAGCACGCTGCCGTTCATGCCGGAAAGCGTTGCACCCGCTGCTTTGTTACCTCCATGCACATAAAAGATATTGAGGTACATCAAAAGCGGGTTGACGAAAAACATCCCCGTAATAACCAGCAAAATCATTCCGCACAGTAAGAGGAAGGACTTATTCTTTGTTACCAGTTTTACAGACTCGAAAAGCTTGATCGTTCCCTGACTCTCGTGCCGAACGCGCTCTCTGACAAAGAACGATACTGGGAGAATCGCACATACAATGAACAGGGCGCAGCCCCAAGCAACATACCGCGCCCCCAAAACCTCCACGTTGATCGAGGTATCCGCAGCCATTTCAGCAAAAACCATTAACGGTTTTTGATACCAAGCCACCTCCGGCTGTTCGATTAAATCACGAGAGTAGTTCCCAACGACTAAACACATCTTGTATATCCACGGCAGCGCAAAAGCAGACATTGAATTGAAGATGCTGCGATATTTTTGGATGTGCGCGCGCTCATCGTAGTCATCCGTAAGCTCCAGACCGAGAGCAGTGTATGGAACAGAATATACGGTATAGGCTAAATAAAACAAAACGCAGGACACAGTCGCATAACCAAACATCGCCCATTGTTCCATCGCAGGCGGAACCATGTAAGTCACTCCAAATATCAACGCCATTAGTATGCCACCCGTCAAAATGAATGGCCGACGACGCCCGAAACGACTGCGGCAATTATCCGACAAATTGCCAACAAGAGGATCTGAGATCATGTCGAAAAACCGCGGTATAGTCATGGCCCAGCCAATCAACTTGGAATCGAGCCCTAAACCGATATTGAAAACTGGCATGAACAAGTTGTTCAAACCGTTCACCGCAATCTGTTCACTGAAACCACCGAGGCCCCAAGAAAGCTTTTCTTTCATCGGAACCCTTTTATTCACTCGGTTCATACTACGGGTATCGAATCCATACATTGACTCGGCACAAATAGAAACAGACCTGGACCCTCTCCTGCCATGTGGAACGGATTCTTCATCGTTTACTACTAATTTCGCCGATTGACCATCTACTTCCCTTGATTGACAAGAATGGTATTCGCGAGAGCCAAAACCTGTGTTTTGTTCACGTTAAAGACGCTCCGCTCTTCATCGTTCAGTCGTCGCTAAAACTACCCAGTCATCCGCTAACAACTGCGTCAAACCACTCTCTTTGTTCAAATCGGCCAAGCGCAGGCGCAACCCAATACGTTTGCCAACGTCTCCTTCAGTAGTTGTGTATTTAAAGCTGAAGGAATCCAATCGGCTCTGCCTAGCGTCACCGAAATTGAAAGCAGGCACTTCCATCGAAGGAGCCCTCTCCCCATCAATCAAAAAGCCGGTCAAACGGTCAAATATAACTAAGTCCCTAGCGGCGGAGACCGGACCATAGCGCCAGCCAAACTTTCCTGTAAATATGTAAGTCACGTCGGCCGCTCTAACGGTGCCGAGATTTAGATCCATGCCTCCAATTTGCATAGGAGCTCCATCTATGTCCATTCTCCTGGTGTTCAACGCAGCAAAGCCATCTCCCTCTACGCCCATTAGACTACCATCCGTAATAACACCCGGAGACCGTACTCCAAACTGGTGGCCGAAACTCCCCGTAACATACGGGTTTGAAAAATCAGAATTGAATCCCTCCGACCAACGCAAGGGCTGACTTTCATTAAACGCCGCTTGCTGAGCTGGTTTGTGGTCAGAAACAACTGGTTCAACCGAAGGGCCGAGTAGCAACTCAGAGGGAGCCATCGTCCAGTCGTTGATTTCCCACGAAGTAGCACCCCCTTTCCAACCAAACAGAACTCTTGCTGATGCATCAGCAGGCGGAGTGTCCCAAGTGATATTTACAACACCGTCCGTCCGACTCTCGACGCGCACCCAGTCATCCCCTTCAAGGACAAGTGCATTTGTTTTTCTCGGCTGTCCATACTCGTCTAATAACTGCACTTGTCGCTCACCAGCTTCGTTAGTCTGGATTGCGGACTCAGCGAGATACAATTTTTTCGGACGTCTCGGTGCTTTTTTTGGGTTGGTGCGCGATTTTCGTGGGTTACCTTGAAAGTTGTTGTTTCGTATCGGCAACAAAGCATCAGTCGCTTGCAAATGCTCATCAATCAAGAGATTCAACTCCAAGACTTTTTCAGGATAATAAGTCGAAAGTTCAATTGCCTCATAGGGGTCCAGCTTCAGGTTGAATAACTCAAACGCATCGGACGCGGCGTTGGCTCCGGCATGATGAAAGCGTATCAATTTCCAGTCATCCAAGCGTACCGAAGTCGACGGTGCGCTTAGATGTCCAAATAAATGAGGAAAATGAGTAAAGACCGGTTGGCGATCCATCGAATCTCCATTCAACAATGGCACAATGCTCTGACCGTCTATTGGCTGGCTCCTATCCAGACTAACGTTAGCGAGTTCCAATACCGTCGGATAGATGTCAACCGACTGAACAGGAGTGTCACAAACTGTGCCTGGTTCAATATGTCCAGGCCAACTAACGATCCAAGGCACGCGAACACCGCCTTCGTAAGTACTCGCTTTACCGCCTCGCAAAGGGCGATTTGAAGTCCATGGATCCCCTTCCAAGTCTCTGTGAGTCACTCCACCGTTATCGGAGGTCAAGAAGATCACCGTATTCTCCTTTAACTCAAGGTTTTCTGGTAAGTCGAGCCAGTCTAGCAAGATGCCAAGACTGTTATCCAGACTCTCGAGCATAGTCCCCATTTCCGGCAACCGTTGGTTCGCATTGGGATCTCGGAGAGCCTCGTATTTGGGCAATAGGGCCTTATTCGGAATAATTGGACCATGCACTGCATAATGCCACAGATTCAGGAAAAACGGCTGATCACTATTCTCAACCGAACGAATCCAATTGATCGACTCTTCAGCCAAACGCTCGTTGAGATACTCTCCCTCCGCTCCAGGGCTCAGATTCTTGATTCCGTTCTGATAGGGTGAATAGTAGTCTGGAGGTCCCGGAAGCTGTTGACCACCGATCACAAAATCAAATCCGTGCTCCTCCGCGCTGTACCTCTCGTCGTAATCTTTCCAGCCATTGATCAAAGGAACAAGATGCCATTTTCCAATATGTGCAGTCAGATAGTCCTTTTCCTTCAAAGCTTCCGGTAGAGTGACTATATCAAGAGGCAGGTGATTGCGATTCTCCACTACCCCGCAATACGCTTTGTTCGCAGGCGGTAAAGCCACCGGTTCAAAAACGTCCTTAGGAGTGACTGCCTGTGTCATCCGCAATCGTGAAGGATGCTGCCCTGACATTATACTCGCACGTGTTGGCGAGCACAAAGGACTCGCGGCATAGGCATTCGTGAACACCATACCCTCCTCAGCCAAACGAGTAAGATTCGGGGTTTCGTAGTAAGTCGATCCATAGGTCGAGCTGTCGGCCCATCCCATGTCGTCAATCAAGATCACGACCACATTGGGTTGCCGAACGCCCGCATACAGTCCCGTAGCAATAAAAAAGGGCACGGCGAGTGTGACAAAAAATCCACTAAGTTTTGCGTTCATTAGAAACTAGTTCTCAACGAAGATCCTGCGCGAGATACTCGCTATCAGGAATCAGCAGCACGCTACGGTTCGCCTGCAACTGTAAGGATACTGGTAGTTGCATCCGTTGCACTAGTCCAGTCGACGGATCGAGCACTCTCCCCATAGGAACGTCCCCGACCCGATCTCCCTTTACCTCAACATCCAAAGCCCGCTGAGTGCGGTTAATCAAAAGGTATACTTGCCTGCCGTCCTTATTAAAGCGCCCGACCGTGAGCTGATCGGTGCCCGGCGTAAAACGTAAGTCGAACTCAGGCGAGAAAGACTCTGGTATCATAGCGGCTATTTCCTCTACAGAAATCGCCTCGGCATCTTTCAAACTCTTCAGAGCAAGTCGGTCGTTCTCGACATGCTCAGCACCATGTGGCACCTGATCGACCCAAATCAGAGCCCCCCCTGAACGTTCAAAACTCTTCAACTTTTCGGCAACTACCAAAGGAATGAAATCGAGCTGAGGCATCACCAATGTGTGATACGAACCAAAGCCAATCTGAATATGACCATCTGAAATGGATGCCTCAGCGACAGCTTCGGGATGAACGATCATGTACTCGATGTCACCTTCAATGAGGGCTTTTTCCGTGCGATCCCATGCCCGTTGAGAATCTCTATGTAACCCAACTATATCCGGCCAAAATTCGTCCGATGCGAGCAGATCCGCCTGAAACACAGCAATAGGATAATACAACCCTACGCCCGCTTCTCGCTGTGCTCCGCGTAATACCTGCGTCAAACGCCCCGTATACTCGTTGAGGAATGTATATTCTTCCTCGGTGTAGCCCTCAGCAGACTTATCTCTTCCTTTGGCATCCTTGCTAGCTTGAGGGTCAAGTGGCAGGTATGCGGTAAAGTGATCAGCCCCATGAAAGCAGGCCATATTCACTGAGTTGATCAGCAGTGGTAAACCTGGAGAGAGCCTTGAGAGACCGTAACCTCCGATGATCGGGTCAAGGAGGACAATAGTGGAGTCCCGCTCTTTCCACGAAGCCACAGAGCTAAAAAAGCGGGTCTGCTGATAGGGAAACGTTTGGAATTCATCCGGATTGGGGATTGGGATGTCTAAAGCAGGCACGTCAAATTCCGATACAAACTTCATTAGGTCGCCATAGCCCTGCACGTGCATTGAAAGATAATCGTTGAGCAAAAAGTGACCGCTTGATTTTATGCCCCGCTCATTGCACCACTCGCGAACCTGCCTCGCAAAACTATCGGTCAACAACTCTGCAACTGCCTGACGATAATGTATCCGACTGCGCCGCGACATATCATCATCTCCCTCGAATAGGGCCGGCAGAATTGAATTGAGTTCATAGCCATGCATCCGTTCGAACTGTTCTGCCATACCGTCACTCCAAGGAACACAAGCATAACTTGAATCATAGTCCCGCGTCCAATGAGTCTGCATTAGGTTCGGCTCATTCGCGTAAAATCCTTCGACTTGGATTGCCGGATCCTCGATCTGAGCCAAGATCGGTTCGTGCATATTTGCGATAAAACGCCCCATGGCCTCTCGATTCATGAGGTCAGGGTAGCGACCCGAATGCCCAAACTGCGCCATAGTCGATTGCGCCTGGACATCAACGGACCGCACGTAACGCGCGAAAATCCGCAGCTCCCATTCACCATTCAAGCCTCTTGTACGAATCTCTCTCCCAGTACACTCTACTGGTTTACCTTCACTTAAATCAATCCTGCCTCCGGTGACCGGATACAATGTGGCGGCCACGATATCATGCAAATCTTCGGGCAACTCGTAATTGATTGGTTTTTGATCACGACCCGATAGTGTTAGCATCGTTAGTCCCTTCACTTCGAAGTCCGGGTTTTCTTCCACGACGCGACCACCGGCCATGCCACTTGGGTATCCCCAATCATCCGCAAGCCATACCTTGTAATCAATTTCTTGCGCTGCTTTCACTAAATCCCCGATGATTGAGGGTCCATCTTTGCCCAAACGGAAGTTACCCCGGTTAGACTCTGGATAAATCATGCTGTAGAAAAATCCCATTACGCCCCCGATTCCATACCGCGGATACTTTTTCAAGGTGCCTGGCGTCAGTTGATATTGAGTTATCCGGAATTCATTCGGCGGATTTCTGAACGTGTCGTCTGCGAGGTCAGGTCCCGCCTCTGATATCACTGGAACCTGCACCGAGCTTGCCGACTCCGTCACCTTACCATCTTCCGCATCTAACAGCGATTGCACAGCAAACAAACCACCGAAGTAGACCGACGTGAATGCGATGAGCGCCAAGAGACTAATCGAGCGCCAATGACGTAGAAGTGGGGCCAAAGTAGATGAGTTAATTGATGAGGTTAAAGGGAAACGGTCGGCATTAGATACTACCAACTTTAAAGTCTGGCTGCCATTCCTTTGCTGCCATAAAGTAGCACGTTAATGCCAAAAAGAAGCGTAAACGTTTAGGGATACCTTACTTCAACGCGGAAGAATGCCCTCGGCTCAGATGGCAAAATCGGTAACTCGAGAATTTGATCATTCGCTAATGCTTCAATGGTCTCATACACACTCCAATCCGTAGGACTCAATGTAGTCGAATACCAGATTATATAACTTCGCCCAGCTCTTCCCTGCCATTGAAAAGCACTAGATGGAGATTCCGATGCCGAAGGCACCAGTGTAAACACAGAATCGGCACGGCCTGCATCGGTGCCTGCAGTTGCTTCTTCAGTATCGCTCCAACCGTCGCCATCCAGGTCCCCGTCAGAAGCCGCAATATAATCAATTTCAAATTCGGTGGTAACATCCACCGGATTGATCCTGAGTTGAGTAATCGTCTGCCCATCCCATTCTGCATGGCCTGCCATCGGAATGACAATGGTTTCTGTCCGACCGCTATTATACGTCGTATAAAATAATCGGGAGCCTGCAAACGTATCATCTCCCAAGTGCGCCCAATAGAGTCGGAATGCAGTCGCTTGGGGAGAGCGAATGCGCACCACAAGATAGGATACCTCATCGGCCGAGAACCCAAGACTGCTATGAATTAAACGACTGTCTGATTCTGCCTGTCCTGTAAGAGTACCATTCACAACCGCTGGATCTGTAACACCAGAGGGCTTCCAGCCCTCAAAATCACCCTCGGAATAATATCTGAAGTCCCCTGGTTGGTTGAACTGAAAGGCCAAATCACCCGCATGGTTAGGATTTCGTCCGGATGCAAGCTCATCTACGTCCTTCATACCATCCCCATCGGAATCACTACTATCCGGAGCACCGGGCGAAGCAATCGCCGCCGGATATGCCTGAGACGGCAAAAGATAACGTGTATCAACATTCGCCCCGTCCGGCGCTCCGGTGATGTAATTCAAATCACCGAGGGTATCGCCCATAAAGGCACGGCCTTCGGCAGGCAATGAACCTTGCCAGGCAACCAAATCACCCTCAAGTTCTGCCTGAATCTCCGGATGAAGATGGACTAGGTTGGTTAACTCATTGGGATCCTCGGTGATGTTGAACAGAAAGTCTCCCGCACCGGAACGTCTCATCTTCCAGTCACCCTTGCGAATGGCAAGCTCACCATCACCTTCATTTCCGAAATCCCAGAAAAGCGGTTCGCTGCGGGCAATAGATGGCACCTGGCCCGACAAGCGTGGCATCAGATCTACCCCATCGTAACTTGATGGAACAACTCCACCAGCCAGCTTCAGGGCTGTTGTTGCAAAATCGAGCGTTATCACCGGTTCATTGATCACTTGTCCAGCCGGAATCACGCCTTTCCAATATGCCCACATCGGCACGTTAATACCCCCCTCCCAGAGGGTGCCCTTTTCACCCCGACGAGGGATATTTTCAGATCCTGTCCACTTCTCGATCGTCTCGGTTCCTGGTATTGCATCAAAGAACTTAGGATTACCTCCATTATCACTGGCAAAGAGAATTAACGTGTCCTCCTCAATGCCCAGTTCACGGAGCTTTTGCATAATACCATCGACAGCATCATCTATCGCCTTAATCATTGCCAAACCCTGTCGCCGCACATCGTCGAGTTCGTCGCTATAGTTGGGGTAGTCTAACTCAGGGAAGTTTGTGTAATATGGATCGGTAAGATCAATTCTGGGAACATGTGGACCAAAGAATGCCAAATGCAGATAAAACGGATCCGTGGCGTTCCGTTCAATAAATGCTTCTGCTGCTTCACCCTGCACAATAACTCGGTTTCGTGAATCATTAATGACCTGGTGTGCAACGCTTTGCCCGGATAGATTAAAGTTAGCCGTATACGGATTGCGCTTACCGATCCAATAGTCCTCAAACCCGCGTTGCGAGGGTTCATATGCTGAGTCTGGTCGAGGATAAATCGTTTCCGGCTCACTCACATGCCACTTGCCTACAAACCCTGTAACGTAACCCGCTGCTCCAATTCGCTCGGCATTTAGCGTTTCGGTGAGTGGCAAAGGAAGATCGTTATTAGTGCGGAGTCCGAAACGATTCTGATAACGCCCAGTCAATAAACCTGCCCGCGATGGTGAACACTGTGGTGATGAGGAATAGCCCTGCCTCATCAACGCACCGTTATTGATTAACGTATCCATTGCCGGTGTATCGACGTTGGCATCGATACCGTGCACACCCAAGTCGGTATATCCATGGTCATCTGTGAGTATGACAATTATATTTGGACGTGTCGCAAAGGCATCATACGCCGTGACATTGAGCCAATCAATCGCGACAAAGCTGGAAGATCCTGAATCTGCTATCCCGAACGTAGTGGTCGCTTTCTCGCCCGCATTCTCTTCCTGCCCGATATTACTATCCTGCAAAACACTTTCGGGCGGTCCTTGCGAACTCGGTGTAAAATTAGGATCCGTAGTCAAGATCGCCTTATCGAAGAGCGTGCCGTCTTCGCGCATCCACACATTGAAGGTGTGAACTCCGGGAGCATCAACCTGCAGCGTAAGGGAGTTAGCTTTGACAGCGTTAACCCATTCCCAGCGGCGACTCGAAACCAGTCCGTTGCCACCAGTAGAAGCAATCACACCATCCAGGCCAGCATGGAGCGAATTGTCTTGTGCGGAAGGACCTAAAGTGCGAATCCAAACATAATAGGTGCCTGCCGTCTGAAAATTAATGGCATAGTCCAGCCGCGGGCCGTCATCGCTATCTAGAACATTGACCTGGGCATTAGGTGTAACTTCAAGCGCCGCGTCGCCTGAAAAACCAGCCTCGGACGTGGTCGTGGTCCATGTGCTGCCGGATGCGGCATTGGTGCCCGGATTCTGGCTAGAGAAATGCTCCGCCTCCATCACTACCAATCCATCAACCTCTAAAAACCATTCCGAAGGTGTAACACTCCCAGCACTCAGTGGTCGCATGACCAGTCCGTCTTGGCCTATGGCATATATGTCACCAGAATCCAAAACCGTTAGATCGGTTGTGGCGCCCTCAAAGTTACCCTGGTATACGGAGCCACTATCAGGACCATAAGCTAAACCATCGGATCTAATGAGATAATAACCACTGCCGGCCTCACTACTAATCGCGGTACCGATGCTGTTATTGCTGAAGTTGACGAATGTATCAGATTCATCTCTCGTCCACGCACGAGTCCCGTCACTAGCATAAAGCGCTCTGAATGCCGTAGGTGACTGCATCGCAAAATCCCGAAAGCTTGAACCGGTTAATACAGCAAAAGGAACTGGATCGAAGTCCTGGTATACATTGCCCTCAACATCCACGACCGTCACTACGCCATTTTTCACATCTAACCCTACCAGCTCGGTAGTAACGCTACTGAAGGAGCCAAGCACCCGTGTATTTTTAAAATATCCATTGAGCAGGTTGGCTCGCACCACATCACCGTTATCCAGCAATGCATAGACATAACGATCATCCGCAGCAGCAGCAACCACCAGCTCACTACCCGAGGTTAGATCGAGTGCCAAGACGGGCTCGAAAGTGCTGGTTCCCGTATAAAACACTACTCCGTCTGCCCGCACCATCACTAGCGCTGGCTCTGAAGGAGGTTCATATGCGTTAACTGCAGCACCTACTTCATCTAACCGCCACGTGACCGGGATGTACTCGGGTGGTTCGCCAATTAATGGACAAAGAAAGCCACCTTCCGAGTGCTCGTTCCATGAGTACATCGTAAAGGTGTTGGCTTCACACTCGACTTGATTCTCGACGATGTAATTCATCACGCGGTTCATCAAATTCGTCAAATCTCCCGGCTCAGGCTCCTGATAATGAAAATCACCACCCGTTCCTTTTTCCCAGCGAGGCAGGTTGTTTCCACCACAGGGTGCTGCTGGAACCAGCGCAGCAGAAAGGCCAGTTCCATTCAAATTCCAAAATGGCTCAATATTGCCACCTAATTCGTCAAAAGATGTGCCTGGAGCAGTCGTACCGCCGTAAGCACCACGGTAATCATTCCCCGCATCGAATCCTCCGCCATCAATCCAATTCCCTTCAGTTCGCGCATGTGCTGGTACCGCACTTGCTACCAGGTAAGGGTTGGGAAGACCGGCGGCAGCAAACCGATCACGAATGGTCTGCAGAGCCATTGCGAGTCCGTCGACGCTGGAGCCGTCCGCTGGATCACCAAATGTCTGAGATAAATCCTTATAATTCAGAAAGTAGAAAATAGGCCGACCGTTTAGCACGGTCTGATAATTCGATTGCTTTGCATGCCAGACGAATTCTGCGATCGCCATTTCGAGTTCCGGCACGTCATCGATCGGATCGAGCCGATACATCATCGCATAATTGATTTCCTGGCGGCGCTCGCTCTGCAGCAACGCATCGAGGTTCCAGTGGAGGCCCCAGCCATTACCCCCGGCCGATGCGGGTGCAGTTCCAAAAATCCAGTAATCGAGCCCAGCACCGGCAGTTCCCGCAAAAGCAATCTCCTGATCCGTAACCTCCCGCGTGAGTGAAAAGTCCTCCTCCGAATTAAACCAAAGCGGTCCGGTTGCACCATTGGCAACGTGGTCGATCTCCGGCACATCCTCCACGTAGCGACAGAAAAACGGTGCACGCCAATTCCATTTTTCCGGGGCTAGAAATCCTTGACCTCCGGGAAGGTAGCCCAGCTCCTGCTGCTGCGTCGCTGCCATACCGGAATACATATCCCAACGAATGACGCCAATGGTCGGGCGGATTATACCGGGGTTATCCGTGCGAAAACTCCACACCTCTCCCGGATTCGTATTCGAGGCAGTCACCTCATCAACCCGCCAATAATAAACGGTATTGGGTTCCAATACCGGCGTATCAAAAGTCGTTTCCTGCTGGTTACCCTGGAACGCCGGCGAGTTCTGATCTCCCTCAATCACCTCATCAGCAACCGCACTGAAGTAGATGTCGTGACTGAGAGCACTGCCGCTCGGAGTCCACGAGAGCTGCGCAGAAAAACCGGAGGCAATTTGCGTAGCCAGATCTGCCGGACTGGGCGCATGTGCCAGCTCGTCCATGCGGTATGCTGTCAATACCAGGTCCGTTCCCGAGCTGCCGAACACCAATCTCCCCTGCCCGCCATAAGCAGTGATTTTCCCCTGATCCACCAGCAGCCGCACCGCCATACGCGCTGAGAGATTAGTGATCGTCAACTGCCCGCCAGCAATGTCCAGCAGACCATTCGCACCAATCGTCAAGATAGAACACGTAACACTGCCGCCAGTCAGGGTAACCTGACCATAAGCACTGTCCGTGAAAGCGATTCTTAAACCCGATGCAATGGTGACATCTCCACCTGAAACTTCCAAAATACCACCCTCACTCGTATGACCGACAAACAGCTCTCTAGTTAGATTGACCGAACCGCCAGTAACGACTAAGACCCCAGTGTGCGCAACCGGGCTGGTTGACCCGCAGAAAATGTTACGCGCATTGAGTGAGCCTCCAGTAATCGTGAGCGAAGCCGCACCTTCACCCTGCCACCCAGCCGGCAGTAAAATGTCATTACACACCTGATTGCCGCTGCTAATTACCGGGTCGTTAGCCGTCAATTGAATAAATGCGCTCTCAGCTGTGGATGCTGGCACGTCACCCTGCCAGTTCGCATTATTGTCCCATGAACTATCCTCCAGACCAAGCCAGTTAACTGCTTGAAGAGTGCTTGCCACAAAGAGGCAGCTAAGCACTAGAAAGAGACGGCAGGAGATCCAGCTTTTCCAAGTACCAAAGAAGTGGGCAAATACTTTAGACACGATTTGTTTTCGTCGGGTTATTGGGTGGCAGTCTCTTGGCCAGCGAAGAACATGCTTCATCGATTGTTGAACTCCGTTATTGCCTCTAGCCTAATATACTCACCATTTCGGTAGCAGCTAGAACACCCGTGCCAGAAAACAGCAAAAACCTGCCAAAAAACAGCGCTCGAAGCGATAATTAGATTAAAGCCAGCGAAAGGATGAACCCTTCTGTTCTGATCGCCCTCAGACACAGACACTCCCGCTTTAGCAGAGCCGCTGAATAAACCAGGCTAGAATCCGATCCCAGGGCCGTAGAAACGATCGGTGCCAAACATTTCTTCCCTGCGGAGCTCAACTTCCTCTTGCGTCAAGCTCTCTGCATGGTTGTCGAGAAACACGAAATTTGCCATCCCGTTATGACGGAAATGAGGCACATTGTTGGTTGTTTGCCAACCACGAGCATACTGCAAGGCTTGGTAGACCCACGCGCCTTGTCCGGTTTCCAAATTCGCGGCATCACCAACTAAAACGGTCTTTGACGGCTCTAGAATATTCGCGGCGCTCGCCGATACGCCACGATCATCGGGCTTACCCACTCCAAGATTCTCATTGTAACCATAGTCAGACCAGCCATGGTGCTGATCCTCTTCAAGCGCTGGACAACGAAACAGGTTGTTGGGCTTCGTGCCATCGCTTTCCATTCCAACGTAAGGTTCAATTGCCCGGCACCACGGCTTGCCTTTGTCTCCGTAGTGCCACGCTTCGGGGTACTTCCCACCATTGTCATTTACGTAGCTTTGTATTGCCAGTCCAATTTGCCTGAGGTTGGCAACACTCTTTGCCTGATTCGCGGAGTCACGGGAACGACCAACAATAGGGATAAGGATCGCACCGATAACCGCGATCACGGCTATCACTGTTAGGAGCTCGATGACAGTAAATGCTTTTTTATTCGGGGCTTTCATTCTTCCGGAGTACTATGAAAATATAACGCAACAGCGCAGGAAAATCTACCATATCGAGCTACTTTTTGCCCGCACCTACATGCCAAAATCTAGCATCGCTGTGCCAAAAAATTCCACACGCTTTCAGTATGTGGGAGAGAGGTTACTTACCCCGAGTAGATTGGCTCAAACGCAGACGCAGGCGTTCTCCCAATCATCAGCGGGCCCTCTGAATTTGAATGAACCGAACCTTGTCTGTTAGGACGGCACGGCCCTTGATGGTCTGTAGAAAGATCTTGAAGCTGCTGACACAGAGCAAAACGGGGACAGTAAAGATAGTGATATCTTCGAGTTTTGGTGAATCTTGTTCCCTATTCATCCGGTTCGTTTGGAGGATCAAACCATTTGGGAAGCGGCTCATCGACCACTTGATAAGTTCCCCCCCCCGCTGGATAGAAAATCCCAAAATTCCTAACCTTTCCAATCGGAAGATCAGGATCCCAATCTGGATTAGGCCGCATGAGCTGTGCCGAAGATGATTGCAAGTGACCTTGGAGCCTATTTGCCAACCGCTCTACTTCCTCTGGATGAGTCCGAGCAACATTATTACTCTCTGCTGGATCGGCCTCCAAGTCGAATAACTCATATTGATCCGAAACGATCTTATGCACCAATTTCCAGTCACCTTCAATCATAGCGGACGACGGCCCGTTGCGATGAGGAAAGTGCCAATACAAAGTCCGAGGTGGCACGCTATCCCCCCTCAAAATTGGCATAAGACTGGAACCATCCACATGCGCATCCGGCATAGGCGGCAACCCAGCCACCTCACGAAAAGTTGGGAAAAAATCAGAGCTCATCACCATCGATTCACTAACGCTCCCGGGCGAAACGTTCCCGGGCCAACGGATAATTAAAGGGACTCTCAGTCCACCCTCGTACAAATTACCCTTACCTCCACGCCACGGCTGGTTACTGGTTAGATTCATCAGGCCACCATTGTCGGAGGTGAACACTACCATAGTATCATCTTCCAATCCTAGTGCGACCAGCTCATCCAGAAGAGTTTGGATCGACTGGTCCAGATGCGAAACCATACCAGCGTATCCTTGATTTTTCTGGAAGCGCCCCTTCACAACACCATCGTATATCGCCTCCGCTTCTGGAGGGCTGGCCACCGGCACATGAGGAACATGATGCATCAAGCATAGCAGGAATGGATTGTCTTTGTTTTCCTGGATAAACTCGACAGCAAAACGGGTCAGTTCATCTACCCCCTTGTCACGCATCTTCTCCCTTCCCGAGCAATCCGCCGCAACGTCGAAACCATACTCAAGGTGCTTACCTTCGGAGAAAAACTGCCATTCGTTCCCCAAGTGCCACTTACCAAACAACGCAGTTCGATAACCAGCTTCCTGCAAAGCGTTCGCAAAAGTCGGCAGTTCCTGTGGCAGCTCCTTGATATGATTCGGCGGCACCATCTTTGGATTTTCGTGTAAGCGATCCCAAGGCAAGGCATCCGTTAGATGAATACGATGCGGATAGCGTCCTGTAAGAACTGAAGCGCGCGTCGGTGAACACACACTCGCAGCCGAGTACGCCCGCGTGAAGCGTATCCCTTCCGCAGCCAGATCATCCAAATTTGGTGTGCGATAATAGTCACTTCCGTAACATCCCAAGTCTCGTGCACCCAGGTCATCGACCATGACAAAGAGAATGTTCGGTGGCCGCTCGTCTGCAAAACAGACAACGGCGTCCACAAAAACTCCGAAGACCAGGAAAATGCTGGGAGCAAATCTCATCTTAGATCAAAATTGAAACCGAACAAATCTCTGCAGAATCATAGCTCCGTTGAGAATTAACACTTAGTGATCTGGCACGGTCGTCTTAGAGTCAGTGATGAGAGACGTTATCCAGAACCTTGAATCAGTAGATAAGACGTTGAAGAGCCTGGGCGGCACTGCAATGCGGGTAGCACGAAGTCGTAAAACCGACAAGAACGTTCGAAGAACCCCTGTTGTCAGGATCAGCTCGTTCTCGGCAAGAATCAAACGACACCATTAATTAAAAGGTAGCGAAGCTCAGGTTTGTGCAGAAGCACAAGGCAAAGTGGCTCCGCAGACAAGACCGTCGGCCGATATCGAAGATGATTGAGATCAGGATCAACTCCAACACCACCCGCTTTGACGACAAACCGACAAATATCGAACGATTCAACCGGCATCCAAAGATTTGTCGTCAAGCGAGGGGTTCGGCTGCTACGTCCTGATCCTGTGCCTCCGTAAGGTCAAGAGTGCCAACGAGCCAATGCCGATGAGGGCGCCGCCAGCCGAGGGCTCAGGAATCGAAGTCACTTGCCAGTTATCTGTAAGCAATTGTGTCAGTCCCGACACAGCGCCATTGTCTTGGAGCCTGATCCGAAGACCCAGATCCTGACCCACATCGCCGATGACGGTCGTGTAGGAAAACGACACCTGGTTGAACACGCCTGCTGTGAAATCCTCTCCAAAGTTCACGGCCACGACGCCATCCTTCTTCGTATCGGTGCCAATACGGAAGCCGGTCTGGCCATTATTAAAGGCCAAATCGCTGGCTGCCGCCACCGAACCGAAGCGCCATCCAAACTCCCCTGTGAAAATGTAAGTCGTTCCTTCTTCAGTGACCGTTCCAAGGTCTATATCCATGCCTGAAATGACTGTGGGGGTAGTGTTCGTCTGGCTCGAGTTCATACCTGCAAACGCGTCGCCTTCAGTTGCAACCGTGCCGCTATTGGGGCTTAAAACGATGCCTGGAGCAGTAATCCCATATCGAATTCCAAAACCATCGGAGTAAGGACTAGAAAAGCCTGAATTAAACCCCTCAGTAAAGATCAACGTAGAAGCGCTTGCCGCTTGAATGAAGAGGACAGAACCGACGGAAAGAACGAGTGTAGAGATTTTAGGGTAGTGATTCATAATTGGGTTAGTAAACGTGTTAACAACAGAAACTTATCACACGATATATTCTTCGTCCTTAACATGCGTGCCATAAACCCGCATAATTATGCCATCTCCAACGGACTCGCTCCTATCGCGAGAAGATGCAGTCGAGTAGTGATTATCAAGGAGCCCGTTAGGTGTTTTGCGATGGCGTTGTAATCGAGTCGCGATTGTGCAAGCATCTCCAGGACCTCGTAAGAATAATGTCGAAATATACATATGCAGTAGCCTGCAACTTTAAAAACAATTGAGTCTCATACGATCGCCGAACGGGTCACCACGATCATCTTCCGTGGAGGCTTCGGCGCCTTTTTTGAAATAATCTCTTGGAAGATATGTTGATTCAGATTCTGGTGGTCTTCTCTTACAACAGTGGATCAGAACCTGCAGACACTCCGGAACTCAATTTGGATAATTCAATTGCACGTTTAACTCCATGCCGGCAGAGAGACTTTTCAAGCAGACGACACATCGTCAACTCACCACTTTTGCTCGGGTTCGAATTTGGAATTTGCAGATTACTTGCAGAACTAAAGTAGTTTTGCGTCACTTATCTGCATTTCTCTGCAACTCTTCTAATTCATAAGTCGCTTATATATAACATGAAATGAACTTAGATGAATATAGATGAACGAACTGAGAGGGTTCGAATCCCGGCGGGAGTACCAGTTTTTCTTTAGGGCCTAACTCGCCTCCAAAGGAGCACTGGCACGAAAGCCAGAAAACCAAACCAGAGTGCATAGTTGGAAACCTCAGGAACAATGCTTCCGGTCAATTGAAAATTCGTCGCCTTTTCAGGAACCCTATCCCAAAACTCAGGGTTAATCAGAGTATCCGCTTCGATAGGAACAAAGCCTGAAATTCCTCTACCATCTGAGAGAAGCCAACCGATTGAGGAGTTCGCATTATCTTCGGTGTTCCATTCACCCTCTCGAATAGAGAGCCAGAAATCGCCACTCTCCAAAACTACTGGACCAACAATCACCGCTTCAACATAAAATGTTTCGTAGGTAATGCCTCCATTCTCGAAGGTTCCTGTAAGTGATAACGACGGATTAGGAGAGAAGCCGCTTGTAACTATGTCACCCGGCCGTCCTCGGTCATTCTCAAAAATGCCCCAACCCAGACCAGACCATCCGTCAATTACGCCGTCCTGCACATCAGAGGCAATGTCAACGACCCAAACTCCTATTCCTTCGATGCTTGAACGCTCCGATAGCTCAAAGTCGTCAGCAACCCCTGTATCCAAGGGCAAAAAGCCAGTGAACTGTCCTGTCTGCTCGACGACTGAAACACCGTGGACGAAATGAGCTGAGAGAATTAGAGAAACAAATAATGGGACTACCTTCATCTATCTGCGCCCCTGTCGACAAACCACCACACCACACATAGAGCCAACGTAGCGGATGAAGTAATTATAGGCAAAATTAAGCCTCGATTTGGTTCCAAATCAGAAAAGGACTGGTGTGTCTCTCTCCGCGGAAAGCTATCTCTACGAATGCCTTACTCCTGTAGCTCTCGACAGTGCTTTCAAGATCGACTGTCCGGAGAAGCGGCGTTGACGCTTCCTCAAGAATCTCATCGTCATTTTGCGCAAGGATGACCAATGGAGTAAAGAGAGCAAAACCTGGCTTTTTCACGGCAATAAAATTAATTAAACCATCTAATGATGCGAGAATAATCATAGAGAATCACTTATTCTAATCCTTGGTCGGTGTTTAGTGGATGAAAAGCTTGGATAGACAAGCATCGCAATGTCCCAAACATTGACAAAAATGTCCAAATACGGCACCGTGGAATAATGCTGATCGAGATCACCGATGCAGAGATAGCAGGTAAGCTTGAGCACATTGCAGCTCAAGACGGTGTTTCAGTCGAGCAAGTCGCCGTGGATTTCATAAAGTCCGGCGTGGATCAGTCAGACGCGATCAAAGACTTAGAGGCTCATTTGCAGCCAAGTATTGAGCAAGCAGAACGCGGGGAATTTTCCCCTCGTTCGGTTCAGGATATAGTCAAAGACGTATATCAAGAGCTTGATGCGAAATAATGCCCGGCTACAAGCTCGCACCCAGTGCTGATAAGGACATTGAGGCAATTGTCCGCTATACCCTCAAAAAATGGGGTAAAGATCAAAACGACAGGTATATCGCGTCTTTGATCGAGTGCTTTGAGCAAATCGCAGCGGGTAAAATCGTAGACCGCTCTTTGAATGGCACGAACAAAAATTTGTTCTTTGTGCGGTGCGGACACCATTATATTTTCTATCTGAGAAACCAAAATCCAGTTGTTATTGTTCGCGTCCTGCATGAACGCATGGATCTAGTCCAACAGATTAAAGACGTTTGATTTAGTGCCTGTTTTCGGAGGCTTGGTCTTTAGCTTCGGGATTCCCGGCTTTCACGATCAAGATCTCACTCACCGAATTTGCAGATTATTTGCGGAATTAAAGTAATATTACGGCATTTATCCGCATTTACCTGCATCTCCTCTTTTCCTTAAGGTGTTTATAAACAACATGAAGTGAATTTGGATGAAAATAAATGAACGGATTTTGAGAGTTCGAATCCCGGCGGGAGTACTAAGGAAAGCTTTGGTGCGGGAAAGGTGCTTTGGAGGACAACAGCACGATTGGCTGCCCTTTATTTACGCCTCCGGAAAAATACAGCAAGCAGTCCTGCGATGAATAGAAGTAGGATCACAATGATCCACCAGCGAGGCTGTGAAACCTTCTCGTCTTCTACAGAATCTGTCGCCTGCCGTTTCTCTATCTCATAAGCTTCGGGGCGTATACTATTGGCAGTAAGCACCTGAAAAACGAGCTCCTCGCCATCCGAAGAAGAAGGCCTGTGCCCGTAAAACCGAAATCTGTCGCCTTCTCTAAGCAATGAAGGATTGTCACCCCGAAATCGGGAATCATTCGTCCGTTGATATGAGAGCAAAACTTCACGACCTCCCCGAAACTTCTCAGTATAGAGAGGATCGACCTTTAGGACGTCTTGGATCAAGAATCGACTTTCAAAATTTTCTAGAACAACCGGAGGCGCATTTGGCACTTCAATTACCTCTTCATTCACAACGGTGCTTTCTAGAACGACCCCATCTGCAACAAACAAACTCTGTTCGTGCATTTCTTCAATACTTCTTGGAAGCGCACGGTTCGCGATAACCTCCGTGGCTAATACAGAGACAAGTAAAACGATACCAAATATGGGTCTATTCATCGTTTCTCTCAGAGCCGAAATTCGATCCTGGATTGGCCCAATCTTCCGACGTGTCCGCATTTGAGATGGCAGCTTCTTCAATCGGACCAGCAGCGTAAATTTCATTATCCAAGAATCCAACAAAAGGAGTGTCTTCGGAAGCACTAAACTCGTTATCGGGATCCAAATTATTAGTCTCCCAAAAAGGATCGGGAAGACGGTGGTTGTCAGAATCCTGTGGCAAACCGCTCTCGACGTTAGCATGAAACGTGTCGTGAGAGAGTATTCCAATACGATTCGCGAGGGACTTGTATATAGCCGAAAAACCAACGACCTTCGATTGGCCTTCTAATTACCTCTGTTTCGACAAACGACGTTAATTGTTCGGGATCATTTGGATCTTGTGGAGCATATACTTCTCTCCCGATTTGAATTGTAGACTCCCCTCCTCAAAAGCAGCTTCCCTCGAAGCCTCAAACCTGTATGGTTTGATTCATGGCGGAGACGACTGTCGGATCTTATCTGGCCGCTAGGCTGGAGCAGGTGGGAATCAGGGATTACTTTGTGGTTCCCGGAGACTACAACCTCGTCCTGCTGGACCAGATGCTCAAGCAAAAGTCGATGCAAATGATCAGCTGCTGCAATGAGCTGAACCTCGGCTATGCCTGTGACGGTTACGCAAGGGCTCGTGGCGTGGCGGCTGGTTTTGTCACATTCTCGGTAGGAGGCCTTAGTGCGATCAATGCCGTTGCTGGTGCCTACGCCGAGGACCTGCCGATTGTTTTTGTCTCCGGCGCACCCAACACCAATGCATGGCCGGAAAACCGTCCACTCCACCACACTCTCGGCGAGGTTCGTTACCGCTACCAGCTGGATATGTTCAAACAGGTAACGGCCGAAGCAGTCGCAATCGAGCACCTCGATGATGCTCCTGAATTGATTGACCACGCGATCAACATGGCTCTTCGACGACGCAAGCCAGTGTACATCGAAATCGCCTGTAATCTTGCGGGACTTCATGTCCCGGCAGCCCCGAACCAGAGACTGACAGCTCCAGTCCCCGTGGATGAAAGTGCCCTTGATGCAGCTGTGGATCATGCAGCTAAGATGCTTGGCAGCGCTGTGAAACCGGTGCTCGTTGGCGGCGTCAAACTTCGCCCATGGGATGCGGTAGATTCATTTCGGGATCTGGCAGAAGCCAGCGGCTATGCAACGGCGATGATGCCCAACGCCAAAGGGTTTTTTCCAGAAAATCATCCACAGTACATCGGCACCTATTGGGGGCCCGTAAGTAGCCCAGGATGTGCAGAAATTGTGGAGAGCAGCGATGCCTACCTTTTTGCGGGACCCACATTTACCGATTACACCACGGTTGGCTACACTACCCTGATCCAACCCGGCAAACTGATTCAAGCCAACCCGGAAAGGGTCAAGCTACCCGGGCATACCTACAACAATGTCCCGCTTGCTTTGTTTCTCAAGAGACTCGCAGAACAACTAACCCCCAACCCTGCGTCACTTTCCGCCTACGAACGCATAAAACCGAACCCGGAGGCGCCCGAGCCATATGAGGCTGATAAACCCGTCATGACGCGGCGGCTCATGGCTCGTATTGAGGAGCTTCTCAGCTCCGAGAACGTGGTCATAGCTGAAACCGGCGACAGTTGGTTCAACGGAACCAAACTCAGGCTTCCTGACGGTGCAGGCTACGAAATTCAGATGCAGTACGGTTCGATTGGTTGGTCCGTCGGCGCGACCCTCGGTTACGCTTTGGCGACCAAGGGACTCAAGCGATTGATTGCGCTGATCGGGGATGGTTCCTTCCAGCTCACCGCCCAAGAGGTGTCGACCATGATCCGCTACGGGGTGAACCCGATCATCTTCCTGATCAACAACGGCGGGTACACCATTGAAGTAGAAATTCACGACGGTCCCTACAACGAGATTCAGAATTGGGATTACGCTGGCTTGGTCGACTGTTTCAAGCGTGGCGGCGGCGAAGCCTTTAATGCGAAAGTGGATACCGAAGGAGAGCTGGCGGATGCCATCAAAGGGGCGTTAGCCTGTAAAGGCCCTAGCCTGATCGAAGTCACCATCGACAAGGACGATTGCTCTAAGGAACTCCTCGAATGGGGAAGCCGAGTCGCCCACATCAACGGCGCGCCACCCAAGTTTGCGGATTAGGACCACCTCCCCGTAGGAAGAGGGTTCATCCCTCGATCAACCAAACCACAACACAGAAAAGATTATCGAGGCGTTAAGCCTCATCCTACGAAGACGCGCCCGCAGGAAGAGGGTTCACCCCTCGATGGGCCAGTTCATAAATCGACAATCTTATTGAGGCGTAAGGCAACTTCGCTCGGCGAGCCACGAAGCTAAAGAACCGCATCCTACAGTTACGGTTAAAGTGCAAACGGTGCTACTACCCCTTAAAACACCGATTCCTTGCCCTGGGGGCCGGGTCACCCACAATCCCAGTGGAGCGTGTGCGACCCGCCCACGATTAGTAGTGTAATCACCCACTCAATGGATGTCATGAGAAGTGACTGTCGGTGACTCTGTAGCTCCGACCAGCATCATTCTTCTTGCCAACCGATCGGTCGGTCGTTTACCTGCAGCTTGATGAAAGAGGCGTTACTAGACCACGCTGAAAAAGTAGTGCAGGACAAAGGACTCGCTGCCATCAGCTTCCAGCAACTTGCCGACGCTGTGGGTCTCAGTAAAGCCAGTGTCTTTCACCACTTTCCCAACAGCGAAGCACTCGCCCTTGGTCTCATTGAACGCTGCCGAAGTAAATACGGAGAGGAGTATTCGCTGATCCGGGACACGGATCACACTGCGTCCGATAAACTGCGACAGATTGCCGCCAGTTTCGACAACGGTCTTCGCAATCATCGGCTTTGTCTTCTTGGAGCACTGGGCAGCAGCCAAACCACCCTTTCCCGTAAGTTACAAAAGGAACTGCGGGCCACCGCCCAAGCAGCTGTTCAAACCATCAGCGCCATTTTTGAGCAAGGGCGCGAAGAACGAAGCCTTTCTTTTAAAGGAACCGCCACCGATGCTGCCCAGACATTTCTCGCCCTGCTTCAGGGACTTCAACATCTCGCCCGTTATAGTGATGACGTCAAGATTTTCAACACCTCCGTCGAATCCTACATCAAAACCATTGAGTGCTGATTGATCGAAGCACCCAGGAGGCCTTCTGTAGCTATCCAATCCCCCAACACGACCGTCCACCAAATTTCTCAACTCAGCAACCAAACAAACAAATAAACTACAAACACCATGAAGAACGTTTTCCTCATCAACGCGCACCAGGAGTATCCCTTCTCAAAAGGAGAACTCAACGCAACGCTCACGGAGAAGGCGAAAGCACATCTCGAATCCAACGGCTATGAGGTGAAGGTCACCACCATGAAGGATGACTACGATATTGAAGAGGAAATCGGTAAGCACGTCTGGGCAGACGCCGTCTTTCTTCAGAGTCCGGTCAACTGGATGGGTGTCCCGTGGTCCTTCAAAAAGTATATGGACCAGATCTATTCGTATGGAATGGATGGTCGCCTGTGCGACGGGGATGGCCGGACCCGCAAGGACCCTTCAATTCAGTACGGTCAGGGTGGTCGTCTCACAGGGAAGAAGTACTTGATCTCCCTGACATTCAACGCTCCCAAGGAGTCTTTTAATGATCCAGATCAGGTCTTCTTCCGAGGGATGAGTCCGGATGATCTTTTCCAACCCATGCACCTCAATTTCCGTTTCTTCGATATGGAGCCGATGGAAACGTTTGCCTGCTACGACGTGATGAAGAACCCCAGTATCGAGGATGACCTCGAACGCTTTGAGGTCCATCTCAAGCAGAACTTCCCGCCTGTTGCTTAACCACCGGACCGGTCATGATCACCAAAACCGAACACCTCAAACTACGCGCAATCGAGGTTTTGAACGAGCGCATCGAACGAAAGATTATTCCCGTCGGTGAGAAACTCCCCGCAGTAACGGTAAAGACCTTTGCCGGAGAAGACTTGCTGCTTAAAAAGTTCTTCAGCGAGAAACCTCTCCTTTTGGCCTTCATGCGAGCCTCATGGTGTCCTTACTGCCGCGCACAGCTCGAAATGCTGAAGGGTATGGCAACCACCTTTAAGGAGATTGGCTGCGAGATTGTGGTCATCAGCCGGGAGGAGCCGGAGGACTCAACCTTTGAATCCGAAGAACTCACCCTTGTAACGGATATGACCAACTCATTCGGCAAGGATCTCGGAATGACCTACTATGCGACAGAAGAGATGACTCGCATCTACAACGATCTCGGTATCGATGAGCCCATCGAGGGTTACTATGACACCAGTGAGCTTAATGTCCCCGCGACCTACATTGTCGATTCAGGAACCGGCCAAATCCTCTACAAGCACGCAAAACGGGATTATACCCAACGGGCAACCGGTTCTGAAATCATCCGCGAACTGAGTCGAATCAATCAAACGCGCTAGCTCCAATCCTAATCATAATCATAATCGTACTCGTGATCGTAATCCCTATGTCTGATGAGTGAACGCCTTGAAGGATGTACGCTCTTCCGGTCACTCAATTCGGAACAGTCTCACCATAGAGAGCCCGCGGCCTCGTGGGCCTTTGCATCTTGAATACAACAGGAACCCCCAGGTAATCCGTGTCGATCCGTGTAATCCGTGGTTCACCGAATTCCCTCGATTAATGGAAATCATGAGAAGCCCCCGCCGGTAACTCTTCTCCTTCCAGAGGAGAGACTTTCTCCGCCATAATGTGAATCACTCCCTGCCGATTCTGAAGCAACCCTTCCACTTGCAGGAAAGCTTCCTGCGAAACGACGAAGCGATACTTCTCAAAAAAGTCCGGCCGTAGAATCGCGTTAATGATTCCGGTTTCATCCTCCAGACTGACGAAAACAAATCCCTTCGCCGTCCCAGGACGCTGTCGACAGATGACTGCTCCGCCCACCGCTAGACGCTGACCATCCTTACCCTTTGGCAAATCACTCGCACGCCACAGCTCAGGATGGCGATTTCGGATCTGCTTCATCGGATGCGATCCAACCGTAAGACCTACGCTTTCATAGTCCGCCTGAAGCCTTTCCAAAAGCGACATCGCCTGCAACGGGACCTTCTCTACTTGCGGGGAAATCACTTCGCCGAGTAAATCATTCTCCCGGATCTCACTCACCTCCCAAAGAGCAGAACGCCGGTCGCCCGAGAAACAATTGAGCGCTCCACTCACCCCCAACCACCGAAGCTCATCTTTGTCATAAGCAGTACGGGCGCGAAAATCGGCGACTCCTGAAAACGGACGCAACTGGCGCTCTGCCAGTAGCTGATCGTGCTTTCCCACGGCAACGTTCTTGATCCATTTCAATCCGAGTCGGATAGCCTGATCATCTGCGATGGTGCAAGCGATTGCGGAATACCTCACGCACGGAGGCTTGAACCGCACTCCCCTCCTCTTCGCATCCTGCACCAAGGTCGCCGGCGAGTAGAATCCCATCGGTTGATTGTTCAACAAGGCACAATAAAATTCCGCCGGATAATGGACTTTCAGGTAGGTGCTGCCATAGGCCAGTAACGCAAAGCTGATCGCGTGGGACTCAGGAAAACCATAAAGGGCAAATGAACTAGTCGCCTGGAGGATCTGCTCGATCTTGGCGGGCTCCACTCCTTTCCGCCGCATAGCGTCACACATTTTCCCCTGCACTTTTTTCAGCCGCTCATGATCGCGGGTAAAATTCAACGCTCGACGCAATTCATCCGCCTCACTCGCTGAGAAATCCGCCATGATCATCGCAACGCGCAACATCTGCTCCTGAAAGAGCGGTATGCCGAGGGTACGCTTTAAAACCGGTTCGAGGCTGTCATCAATGTAATCGACCGGAGCCAACCCCTGTCTTCTAGCCAAATAGGGATGCAGGAGATCGCCTTGAATCGGCCCGGGTCGGATAATCGCGATCTCGATCGCCAGATCATAGAAGCACTCCGGCTTCATTCTCGGAAGGGTGGCCTGCTGCGCCCGACTTTCGATTTGAAAGACCCCAATCGTATCCGCCTTCTGCATACATTTGAAGGTCGCCGGATCGTCCTTGGGAAGGTGGGCAAGATCGACCGGAGTGCCCCGTTCGGCCGTGAGTTCGATGGCATCTTGCATTGCCGCCATCATCCCTAGACCCAGCAGGTCCACTTTGACGATACCCAGACCTTCGCAATCGTCCTTATCCCATTGGGCCACGACTCTCCCCGGCATCGAAGCGTTTTCCAAAGGCACTACCTTCGAGAGGGTTCCTTCGCAAACGATCATTCCACCCGAATGCTGACCCAGATGTCTCGGAAGCCCATAAATACGCTGGTAGAGACCCCGTAAGGCTTTTGCACGGGGATGATCGGCCTCAATCCCCGAATTCTTCAAACGCGTCTTCAGGTCATCCTTTTCCTTGTGTTCACTGTGAGGGTAGAGGTTGGAAAACCGATTGATTAACGCGGTCGGAAATCCAAGCACCTTCCCAATCTCACGAATCGCACTTTTGCCCCGATAAGTGATCACGTTGGCCGTCATCGCAGAGCCATGTTTCCCGTATCGACGATAAACCTCCTGAATCACACTCTCTCTCCGATCCCCGCTCGGGAGATCCAGATCAATATCAGGCCAGCCGGACCGGCCCTCACTGAGAAATCGCTCAAAGAGAAGACCACCTCCAATCGGGTCTACCGCGGTAATTCCCAAACTGTAGCAAACCGCACTATTGGCTGCGCTACCTCTCCCCTGCACCATCACCCTTGTCTCCCGACAGTAGTTGACGATGTCCCAGACAATCAGGAAGTAACCGGAAAAACCCAGCCGCGCGATGATTCCCAGCTCGTGCTCCAATTGGCGACGAACCTTTTTAGAAAGACTGCCATACCGTTGCTCGGCACCAAACCACGTGAGCTTGCGGAGAAAACTATCCATCGTCTCACCGGCCGGAACTTTGTAGCGGGGAAACTCATACCCAAGATCCTCGAGCGAAAAATCGATCCGATCTGCCAACCGAACCGTGTTGCGAACCGCTTCCGGATAATCCCGAAAGATCTGCTTCATCGTTTCCGGTGGTTTCAAATGCCGTTCTGCGTTTTGAGACAGCAATCGACCTGCCTCGTCCAGATCCGTGTGGTGCCGCAAACAGGTAAACACATCGGCAACGCATCGTTCAGCCGGAGTCGCGTAACGAGCAGCATTGGTTGCCAGCACCGGAAGGTGGTTGGCTTCCGCCAAATCGCAAAGAGCGGCCCGGTGGCCGGGATCGACACGGCGAAGGTGATGGTTCAACTCCACATAGACCTGCCCTTCCTCGGGAAAAGCGCGCCGTAGGTCATCGAGAATTTCCAACCAACGGCTACGGGGTTGCCCCACAAAGATCCCCTCATCGGCATCACCCGTCAGAGCGACGAGACCTTCGCTATATTCGACGATCTCATCCCATGAAAAGGAAGCCTCTCCTTTGGGCGAAGCCAGTTGGGTACGGGTGATCAGTTGGCAAAGATTCTGATAACCTCGTCGCGAGATGGCCAAAACGGGAATCACCCCTCCTCCCGCCAGAGTCAATTCCGCTCCAATGATTGCCCGCAGGCCACATTCACGGGCACGTTGATGAAAACGGGGTGCCCCATAAACTCCTTCCCGGTCAGTCAGCGAGAGCGCTTCGAGACCCAGCGACGCAGCAGTATCCACCAGATCCTGTGGCTGAGAAGCGCCCCGCAAAAAACTAAAAGCACTCGCAGCATGAAGCTCGACATAATCACCCATAGGCGCCCTCCACGAACCAGTCATCCGATTCTTTGAAGATGCGGTAGAGTTCACCCCCCTCGATCTCGATGTCCCACTCTTCCCGCTTCCAGAAAGAAAGACTCCACCAAGTCCCCGAGGCGCGCCAAGGCCCTACTGCTTCGCGAACAATTCCCGAACAATGATTTCCCTGCACACGATCCGGATAACCATCGCGCAAAGATAAAAAAATCCGCCGGGGCGGACGAAAACGGGAAAGCGGCAAGGAAGACCGCAGGTCTCCCTTCTGCAATGGCGAGGCTCGTGAATGGCCACATCCGTGAAGGGGTTCCAGGCAAAAATGGTCGGGCTTCCATGAATCGATCAGCCGGGGAAACCCGCTGCGTTCGGATCCCACGATTGCAGCGATCCGGTCGGCAATCTCGGCAAAGGCCACCGTATCCTTGAGGGTTACCGCAAAAAGATCTCCTTGATTCCCCTGAGCCGGATGAACCCGCAGAGACAACTTCACCTCGATCACCGCATCCTGGGTCCGCAACTGCTCCAGTGCAGTTTCCAATACGCGAAAGAGAGTCTCCTGCCTTCCGCTGGGTTCCGGCATACTGATTACCTGCCTCTGGAGCGTCTTGTTCTCCAATTGCAGAACAAGCTCCATCTCGTAAGCGGCCATTTGCGCCGATTCCAGCTCAAGAACCAACTCCCCAAGGAAGCGGTTCAGCAGAAAAAGAAGCGCCTCCAGTGACTCCAGACGATCTTCGAGCGCAATCTTTCGCACAAAACGGGCGGCTGGTCGGATACAGTTGAGCAACCTAGGAGTTCTTCCGGAAACCGTATCCCAGAGAATGATCCCTCGTTTCCCCAAACGTTTACCGATATCGTCACGCGGGATGTTGACCAAATCCGCCATACTCCGAACGCCGTATTGCAGGAGGATCTCGATCAAATCCTCATCCGCCCCACTCACGGTAAGGGGAATCTTTCGCAGAAACGCCTCCACCGAGCTCACCCAGAGAATGGGCTTGGCAAACAGGGCACTCCATCGGGCATGCTCCGGCGTAATGGATATTCCGATACGCACCTTTACCCCATGAACGGAAAAACGATCAATCAACGCTTCAGCATCCGCGCGAAGTCCCTCCATCATGACTCCCCGAAGATCAATCGTCGCAATTCCCGGATTCGTATGCTCCACCCGCGGCGAGAGAGTCTGGGCCAGTAACAGTAGGACCCTTCCAAGATTATCCTCTGCAACCGTGGAGCGGGCAATCAGTTGAACCTCCGGCGACCGGGCCTGGGCCTGAGCCGGGTTCATGCCTACCTCCACCCCTTCCCGCGCAGCCATTGCGTTCACCTCGCAAACAATCGATTTCTCCCTCGTCTCATCGAGCACCGCAATCGACCCCCGCTTCTGCGACTTCTTCCAACGCTGGACCGCCTGCAAGGCAACCAAAGGAATCTCGATGACCGCATACATCCCCGGAAAGAGAACTTTAAGCCGACCGCAGCTCTTCCAACCGTTGCGAGCGCCCAGTGCGCATCCACTCAAAAGAGAAAGTCTCTGCGAGGGCATCGACATCCCCGGTAATGTCTGCAAGGCAAAATCGGTTGAGTAATCTCAGACGGACCGTCGCCGCCGACACCGTGGGCACCGGAGTGAAAACCACGCAGGTAAGCCCATGCTTACGAACGGCCCGCTGCAGACGAAACCAGCGATTTCCTGGAATACGGGTTAATGCAGAGGCACTTGCTCCGCACAAATCGATCAAGAGAAGACCAAAATTCTCATCCGAGGAGAGAATATCGCCCACCACAAGTGCCTCCTCCACCCCACGGCAACGAACCCAGTAGCAGTAGGCCAAATCATCTTCTTCCTCGACCATTTCTGGTGCAAAACGATCATCGGCATCCACAATCGCCACGTAGCTATTCTTTATCCGCGCCGTCCGCAGCAACCGATGAAGCAGGAGAGAAGCCCCACAACTCCGCTCAGGAGCGACCACTTCGGAAATCGCCCGCATGGGAAACCCTCCCCCCAAGGCCTCATCCATTGCCGAAACGCCCGAAGGATGCCTCTCCTCTTCCCGTCGCTCCACTTCTGAACCCGAAAAAACTCCCAGGCTACGACAAGTTTTCAACCAATCGGAATCACTGGTAGAAGTCGGTTGTGGAAAGGAAATATTCACGATAAATAGTGTAATTATGTTCACTATTTTGACTACTGAACGATTGCAAGCCAAACCCGTGAATTTTTGGAAGAAGAGCACCTTGCAGCTATGTCAAACCTCCGCAAATTCGGTAGTCATACATCGACTGAACTCATTCTTCGGGGAGGGTCCGACTCCGTTCGGACCACTTGCCGCTCAAGGAGTTTCTTCAGCAGTAAGCGTAGCATCGGTCCTAAGACCGATGACTCAGAATGACCTCTCAATTTCTCAACGGACGCTATCATCCACCTGGCCGGCGGGACTCTACAAATTTCTTCCAATCGATGCTTCTGATTCCTCTCGGTCAATCACATGCAGTTGGCCTGCTTCGTGCTCTTTGCCTTCCTTCCCTAGCAAAGATCTCTCACCACCGATAACTTCCAGACCAACAACACTATGCCCACCAAAACCAGTCCGAAGAAAGCTACCCGCAAAACGCAGAAAAAGACCTCATCCCGCAAAGCTCAGCAGAAAAAGGCGGAACAAGTTCTCGAAAAAGCATTTCCAATGGCCAGCGCGATCGACGAGACGGTTAACAAAAATATACCTGCGGAAATCGTTGATCGGGTGAAACAGACCAAGGACAAGAAGCAGATCGTGGGTACCGTATATCCTTACGAGCGGATGATGCCGACCAAGGAATACGAAAAAGAAATTTATAAACTCCATATCGAGCTAGTCAAAATGCAGGTCTGGCTCGGAAAAAGTGGCGAGCGGATCGCCGCCCTCTTCGAAGGACGGGACGCCGCAGGTAAAGGGGGAACCATCAAGAGATTTACCGAATACCTAAATCCACGAGGCGCGCACGTGATCGCATTGGCGAAACCTTCCGAAACGGAATTCGGGCAATGGTACTTCCAACGCTACATCAGAAACCTTCCTACCAGTGGAGAGTTTGTGCTCTTTGACCGTTCTTGGTACAACCGGGCCGGAGTCGAGCGGGTCATGGGATTCTGCACGCCCAAGGATTACCTCGAGTTCATGCGGCAAGCGCCGGAGTTTGAACGAATGATTACCCGAAGTGGAATCCGCTTCTTCAAGTTCTGGTTTTCGGTGAGTCGTGAAGAACAGCTTCGCCGCTTCCTTGGTCGAGCTAAAGATCCTCTCAAGCAGTGGAAGTTGAGCCCGATGGACGTTGAATCACTGGGGCGCTGGGATGCCTACACCAAGGCGAAGGAGTCCATGCTTTTCTACACCGATACGAAAGACGCACCTTGGACGATCGTCCGGTCAGACGACAAGAAGCGCGCAAGGCTCAATGCGATCAAATATCTTCTCAGCTCGGTTCCCTACGAAGGCCGAATCGACTCCCTCCTAGAAGTCGACCCACTCATCATCGGATCCGCCAAGCATATCTACGAAGCCGACGAAAAAGTAGCGAACAAGGGATAGAAGCCAGATGGGTTAACCTTTTCTAACGTCGAATGTGGCCATCCCCCGCCACCAAGTGCAGTGATGTGCGCTGCCCAACTCAGGTTTTTTCTTCTGTTTTGCAGGTCATAACAGGGTTTACCCTAGTCTAGGTCATCATGATAGTGGTCATTGTTCGACTACTCCCATAGCCATCCATCCCATAATTCCAACGCGTTAGGGAAGCATCGCTCGCCTGGCCTTCGCCGATGACGAAGACTAGGCACTGGCAGTTTTCGCATTCTCACGGGTGACCACCCTTACCGAGTGATTTAGGAATAGACGGACTGCCAGAGTAGCGAACGACTTCTCAGAATAAATTGCACAGTCTCCGGCTCGAATACTAATCCCTCCGACATTTGTTATGACCCCTTCCTATTTTTTCCAGTGGATTGACCGCACACCAAGCTTTTCTGCAGCATCAATGTCGTCGTAGAACCGCTGGTATTGATCAGAAGACAGGACCAACGACGGCCACCCAAGGCTGAAGGAGTTCTTTCCAAAAGCACCTGACTGAGCCAACTCGGTTTCTTCGGTGGCAGTCTCAAACTGAAGCTCGACTACCTCCGAGTTGAGTGATCTGCGGGATTCAAGACTTTCAGCAAATCCAAGTTCGAGATTCGGATCCTGTACTAAAACAGAGGATCTGAGGGAAAAAGGATAGTAGATCTCATAGGGTTTTGTCCTGCGGGATGATGGCTCGTGATCAAAGTAATACTGCTCCCACGCAGGACGGAAGTCCAAGTTCTCCGACTCCGATAACGGCATCTCATAATCAATCGAAAGTTCAAAAGGCTTCGATAGATCATTTAGATTTGAAATGTTCCCTGTCTTTATTGTCGCTTCGTCAGGAAGATAACGGCTAACCAGATCTTTGACTTCCCACTCATAGTGATCGGGCCCCAAATCGATGAACTCCCGCCTTGTCCAAATCGCATAGTACCCATTAAGGGAGAGCTTTTCGGAAAAAACGAGCGTGTCCGGGGACTCTTCATGCTTTTCCACAGTTACCTCGACCAGAGCGACTGGTTCTTCGATCGAATGGGGGTAATCCGGAACCCTCAAAATCTCTCCTCCATCTGGATCAATCCGCACTCCAAAACGGCCGCCGAGACCGGCGGGTGGTCCGTAGCCTGTGTCAAAATGAGTGTCCACCACGTCGACGAAGGGCTGTTCGCCGAGTGCAGGAATATAGAGGATCATGTGATTGAATTGATCCAGAGATGGCATTTCCGAAACGAAGGCGCTATCAGTCGAGATGAGAAAAGGAAACGCCTCAATACCGGCACCTTCTAACATCTGAATCAACAAAACGGTCTGATCCTTACAGTCTCCATAACTATTCTCCCAAGTTGTTCGAGCGTCCATTGGGATAATTCCGCGACTTCCAAACTCGAGTGCCTTGTAAACTACCCGATCCTGAGCCATTCCGACCACTCTCTTCACGGTTTCGATAGGCGTCTCGCCCGACAAACCTTCCGAAACAGCCAACTGCTGGATTTTCTCATCGGGAAGGAGCTTGTCCACGATCTTTGCGTAATAATCATTCACGAGTGATTCCCAGGTTTCCCCAGCGGCGGAGAGACGCAACGTCGGAATAAAACTGGAGAGTTCCGGCATCCCGTTCTCCCATATAAATCCATCCGCATCCGATAGGTGCCATGCGAGAGATTCCTTGGATTTCATCTCAATCGAATCAACAGCGGTAGATTCAAACGAAACCTGTTCGATATCACCTGAAACAGAAACAATCCGCTCTTTCCTTGGTTTTCCAGAAGCAAAGAGGATCTCTCTGAAAGGGAAACTACTTTCGTCCGACTCCCAGGTCGCTTCCCATTCCAACACTGACCCGACCGATAACGAACCAACTGGTGCATACACCGAAACGCTATCGGTAGCGAGAGTCTCATCCGAATTCTCTGAGACATAGAAAGAGTCGCGCTTATGCTCCCAAACCATTTCCCCGTCTGCGTCAAGAACGCGGATGTAGTTCACGTAAAAGGTCTCGTAAGAACGATCGAACTCGAACTCCAGGGTTGAGAAATCTTCCATCGCAGACCTTTGCTGAAGGGTCACTCTGGATCGGTCGGTTCGACGTAATGGCTGCCCAAAGTTGAAGGCAAACGAGGTTACCCGGTAATCGTAGACCGCATCTGCCTGATCCCATTGATCTCGACCTTCCCGGTTAACTGCAAGTTTCATGAGTTCAGCAACTTGTGGAAGTAACTCAACCGGTTCGATCGGATCATTGATTAAGTTCAGATCATCCTCTCCAACCTGCGCAAGAAGCCAGCGCTGCGACTCTAGAAAATTCTCATCTCCTGGAAATGCTTCGAGAGCAAGGGATACGGTCTGCTTTGCATCCCCGAGCCAATTCAACTCGACTTGTGCCGTAATCTTTACGTCGTAAGCATCATAAGACTCACCGTGCTCTTCAACCCACAAGTCGATCAAATCGAGTGCATTCTCGAACTCGCCTCGAGCAATCAACAAATTCGCCTGTTCTTCCAAAACCAGGGCATCTGGACCGTTCTTCTCCATCAGTTCATTCAACAACAGCTCAGCTGACTCCAGATCTCCAGATAACCGTAGAACCGAAACCACCCAAGTCTCCCGTTTTAGACCCGGCGTCGCTTCGGCAGCTGCCTTACTCAATTCAATTGCGTGATCATAATCGTCCATTTCTATCAGACCATTGATCAAAGTAAGGAGAAGGTCATCGTTTACGTAACCCTCACTATAAATGGGTAGAGCAAGTGATACTGCATCATCCCAGCGGCTATCATTTGCAAGCAACTGCACAAAAGCAATGCGGACCTCCAAAGAGTCTTTTTCTGCGTCAATTCGGGATTCGATAAAGTCGATCGCAGCATCGTGTTCGCCCATGTAAGTCGCTGCCTGAGCGACGTTGTGGAGCGCAACCCGCATCTCTGGATCTTTCTCGTAAGCCAACTTAAAGTAGACCATTGCCTTTCCATATCGAGAGTTGTTGTAGTGCGCCAATCCTGCTGCGTTTAGCATGTCTGCCTCCACGTCTTCAGACAAAGCACCTCTCTCAGAACCCAATTCAAGGATATCCAAATCGACTACAACGCTCTCGAGAGCCTTGATGACACTCGTGCCATTCTCTGATTCCAGCCAACTTCCGATCACGCCGATCCCAGAACTTCCCGACCTTGCTACAACCAACTCGCACTGATAAATCGAGCCGTCAATTTCGCTTAAAAAACGATACTTGAGCGCTGGAAGTTCCCCTAATCGAACATCCCGAATCAGCTCGTGGTCGAGAGTATCAAGATCCCAATCCATGGCATGAAAGAATGAAAAGGCGATTACCTCTAGAGACTCGTTTTCGAGAAGATCGCGGATCGCCATTACTCCTAAAACACTTCCGGCTAAATTCCCCGCACCACCAACCCAATGCGGGGAATCTTCTAGAAAGTCAGCTCCACCAATCCATCCTAACTCGTTTAGAGGGATTGAAATTCCATAAGCTGGAACTTCGACCGAACTGACCAGATCACCATCATCGAGCCCGGGAATAAAACGGTCATTCAAAATACGAAAACTGCCCACCAATTCGTCGACCTCGGCACTCCCCTCTTCAATGCCTTCCGGACCCTCAGAAGCGACAATTACCTGGTAAAGAACCCCATTCTCAAAGAAAAGGTGGTAGACGTACTCGATCTTCTTGATTCCAAGCATGGCAGATGCTTTAGCTTGCCGAACTGCACGTCCTGCAACTACTTCGTCGCTGAAATCAGAGAACTTTACGTTTTGCATGGCACCCTTTGCACCTCCTTCGATCATAGCCTCGAAAATCGACAGATCGTCCATTTCCATTCCCAGCGGTTCGGCGATTACCATGAGTCCGGTCTGCTTGCGATTATTTCTCACAAACAAAGAAAGTGCGGGATTCACTTTCTCATGGGGAATCTTAATCCATCCCGGCTCCTCGATTTCCACAGCAAAGTTGAGGTCGGGAACTTCAGCATAAAAAGCCTGGCCAAAAGCACGATCACCCCTTCCAGAATCGACCCCACCAGATCGGGATACAATCACAAGCCCGATAACCACAAAAACGCCTAGGTTTAGAATCGTAGACCAGACCGCAAGGTTGAGGCCTCGCCGGCGATTCTCCGCTCGAAGCGTTTCAAAATAGCCAATCCCAGTTGTCACCCAGCTCCCAATGACCAAAATGATTGCAATGAAGCCGGTGAGAATCGCAACGATGCTAAGTTCATTTCCGGAAACCCACCGTTCAAAAATCGATATGCAGCTTAAAATTAGGAGAGCCCCTGCCCAAAAAACCAAGCCCAAGGACGCAAATTTGCTCCTTCCCGACTCTCGAAATCGGTACAATTGAAACCCAATAATAAACAGCGCTACTGTAGGCCAAACCAACTGTCCGACCAAGAATCCGATCTCCTCCGGTGAGCTTCCTCCACTCATAGGTTATTCAAAGACAACAAAAACCAATTTATTGCGAGAGTGAAGATAGAACTTAGCTTTCAGAATTGGCGCGCCCCAGCGCCTTCTCCTAAAACAATTTCTCGTACCCTCCTCTATATCTCGGATGGTCAGCCATCGACAAAAAATTGGGCAGATAGTTGAGCAGTATGCCCGGTTAGAGGCGCCCTACTTCACAAGACCATATCCGGGAGGTCTCCACCAATCCAACTTTTCCATCTCTGATCATGGCTGTGATTTTGACTCCGTATTCATCCGAGGATCTGCAGCCCAAACCCCTTCCTTTCTTGACTTAATGATAGTGACTTTCATCTGTTAGTCATGGATTTCGAGGTGATTATTGTCGGTGCGGGACCTGCAGGAGTCGGCTGCGGCTTGGCTCTCCAGCGAGCCGGCGTCGATCAAGTCCTGGTTCTCGAGGCGGACGAGGTCGGTGCGTCTTTTCGCCGTTGGCCCGAGCAGATGCGGCTGATCACTCCTTCCTTTCACGGGAATCCGTTTTTCCAGACGGATTTGAACTCGATTACGCCTGATACAAGCCCCGCAGACTACTTTCAAAAAGAGCATTTGAGCGGTGAAGAATATGCTAACTACCTCTCGGCGGTTGTCAGCCATTTCGACCTGAACGTTCAAGAGGGTGAAAAAGTCTCTCGATTGACGCCCGGGGAGGAAACGTTCGCCGTCCAGACCGAGAACAGGACTTATCGGGGGAAGGTTGTCGTCTGGGCTGGGGGTGAGTTTTCACATCCGAAAGTCGCCGACTTTCCAGGTGCCGAGCACTGTGCGCACTCCAGTGTATTCCGCAACTGGGAAGATTTTCAGGGAGGAACCGCTCTCATCATTGGGGGTTACGAAAGCGGTATCGATGCGGCCTTCAATTTGGTCGAGCTCGGTAAAAAAGTCATTCTCCTCTCAAGCGGGAAACCATGGCAGGTCGATGACCCTGACCCCAGCGAAGTCTTAAGCCCCTACACACGCGATCGCCTGGTAAGGACTCTGAAAGCGCATCCTGGCCAAATGATCCTTCGCGGGGATTCTGAGGTGGCTTCCGTAACCCTCCTTTCCGGACGCTACGTAGTAGAAACCACAGACGGCGAAGTCTTTGATTCAAAACACCGTCCGATCGCCGCAGTGGGATTTCATTCCGCCCTGACTCCCATCAAGCATTTGTTTGGATGGGAGGGTTCAACTCCTTTATTTACAGAAGAAGACGAATCCACCCTGCATCCCGGTCTCTATTACACGGGCCCCTCATTGATCCAAAAGAACTCGAAATTTTGCTTCATCTATAAATACCGGGCTCGTTTCGGTGTGGTTGCCCGATCAATCGCCCGACGACTCGGTTACCCGGAGCCGGATCTGACAGACGATGAAAAGAGGGGTTTTCTCGTCGACGATTTGGAATGCTGCACAAACTGCGAATGCGCGGTTGAATCGGAAGCCAAACCAGTCGAGTCCCATGCATGAACTCGGAGTCTGGCACAGAATCACGCCAGACCCCACAACGGAATCATTGGCTTGAACGAGCCCTCGGGTTTGCTCCGATCAGTATCGTCTTGTTATTCGGACCTGCCTGGTTCGCGGTCATGCAGGCAAATGCACTCGCCGACCGCTTCTATGGAGTTGTGGAAGCGTCCGTTTCGCCGTTGTTGGTCTGGCTAAACGCGGCTCCTGGACCGATCGCAGCGGTTCTTGCCGGCGACTACGGAGTGGTTGCAATGATGCCCTTCCTCGTGCTTTACGCCCTTCCAACGATCATCATATTCACCGTTTTAATCGAGTGCTACAAATCCTCCGGTCTGATCAACCGACTATCGTTCGCTCTACAGCGGTGGCTTCAACCATTTGGGCTTAGTGGGCATGATCTCGTTCGGGTCGTCATGGGCTTTGGCTGCAATGTCCCAGCAGTAGTCGCCACCCGATCCTGTTCGAGCTGTTCGAGAGGCACCTGCGTCTCTGCGATCTCGTTTGGATCTGCCTGTTCCTACCAGCTCCCTGCAACCCTTGCCGTTTTTGCGGCCTCGGGATACCTCTGGATGGGTCCAGTCTATCTAGCTGTCCTTGCCATTACGACCTTGGTGTATCTCCGCATTACTACACCATCGGTCGTCCGGAAAGCAGTCGGCAACTCGCACACGCTAGTGTCCGGCCCGCTGCGCTGGCCGGAATGGAAAATCGTGACGGGCGAGTCGATTCAGTGTTTTCGCGATTTTACTTTTGTAGCTCTACCGATTTTCATCGGAATCTGTGTCGCAGCCGGTCTACTGCAGTGGTCGGGCGTCCTTGAGTGGTTCACTCGACTGTTGGCCCCCGTAATGGCACTGTTTAACCTTCCGCCCCAGGCAGCGGTTGCCGTAGTTCTCGGATCAGTACGTAAAGATGGTCTGGCGATTGGGCTTCTCGATGCAGACTGGAACTCGCTAAAAGTTCCCTTGGATTCTTCCGTGCAAATTCTCACCGCGGTCTACCTCGCCGGCGTTCTTTTACCGTGCCTCGTAACAGTGGTGACGGTCGCAAAGGAAATGACCCCTAAATTCGCGATCCGCATGGTAGGACGACAAGCTTTCTTCGCCGCACTTTTTTCCGTGGGAATCGCCTGGATCGGTAGGCTTCTGGTTACGGTTTCTCCCTAAGATGAGACGGGATCTTCCGAGTTGAAAACACTAGCCTAAAACAAGGCTCTAAATCATTCCAAAACGCAGAGCCCAGCAAATCCCAAGCAGCGAGACTATTGAGCCACTCGCGGCTTCTTTTCTGGAGGCGAAACCTTCTCTAGATACATCGTTACGACAGTCTCCGGATCAACTCTTACCTCCACCTCGTCTCCGGAACGGGTGACACCGGACAACATAAACTCTCTGGTCTTAAATGAAGTGACTGCCTGCTCCGTCACGTTTCCTTCACTCGAAACATGTTCACGTAAAACAAGGAGCACAGAATAGGAGATCTTATTCTCCTTCAGGACCGCAAACATGTCGGCAATGACTCCGACAGGCAAACTCAATTGAGCATCCTGATGAAATTCCTGCGTGACTTCCATTCGCCCTTCCTTTCCTGACTTCATCGTCAACCTGGGTGAGCTCAAGATCCCTCCCCCCTCCTCGACTCGTATCGAAATCTTGATGAGATCCGTTTCGGCGTGAACCGAAAGGAAAAATACGGATGCGAAAAGTACAGTGAAAAACAGCTTCATAGGGAAATCTCCATTTAGGGTGAATTGGGAACAAGAGGTGTCTGAGAAGACATCAGGAATCAAGTCAGGACACAACCCCTCTCTCGTTGAAGTAAACAAGAGCACACACCCATGGAAATCAGGATCACAACTCGTAATCTTTCGCTCACCACCTCGGTCTCTCTCCAAATCGAGAAACCGCCATCAATGCCTATTCACAGTCGCACAATTCGTTACACATCGAATGTGGTCCTTGTCTCAAGGAACCCTCCTCGAAGAACTCTTTTAGAGCTTTGGGTAACAAAATCCAGTCAGCTTTTCACTTTCCGTCCAGAGCCATTTGGCCATATCCGGGTCATTGGACAGCCTACTACTTTTGGTTTCCTTACAGTTCTTATAATATCGCCCGGACTTACTCTCAACGCTTGAGGAAGTAGAGAGAAAAACCCCGGTCTCGGCGCCCTTCAATGGAGTTCTTGAGATAATCTTTCGGACTACCGGATACAAGAACTTCACTGACTTGGGAAACCCTTGGAAGAACATTGGCGTATCCACTATTCCCGGATCAAAGCAGTTTGCCGTTACCTTACCATTATCCAATAATCTTGATAGGCTTCTGGTAAACAAGACAGAGAAAAGCTTACTGTTACAGTAAGACTGCTCCGCATCGTATTCCTTCTCCGCTTGTATATCCTCCTTATCGATTTCAGCATCCTTATGCCTGAACGAAGCGGTGTTTATGATCCTTGCACCTCTTTGCTTGTTGAGCAGGAGAATCAATTTTCCCGTAAGAATATAGGGAGCCAGGTGGTTAACGGCGAAGGTCAACTCTACGCCGTCAACAGTTCTATGCATCGTTTCAGGTGCCCATACGCCAGCGTTATTGATCAAAATATCTACAGAGTCCGTAGTCTCTTCGATCATCTTGGCTGCCAGATCAATATCTTCGAACGATGCAAAATCACACCGGATCAAGTGAAATTCATTCGCTAGGGGCCGATTCGAGATTAGCTCATGGAATTTGTTTTCGCTCCTCGCTAGAAGGAAAAATTCAGCCTCCAAAGTCCGGTCTAGTTCATACAGCCACTCAACTCCTAGACCAGAGGTAACGCCTGTCATGACTACTTTCCGCATCTCAATATTACTTACTTCCCCATAAAAGGCCGGATAGTCTAGAAAGAAATTAAGGCTGCCTATTAAACACCCTCAGTCCGGGTAGCCACACAAGCAGGAAAACACAATCGGAAGCTGCAATCGGAAGCAGTGGGAGAGGCAATAAGAGATCATCGAACTGTAGAAAAGGTTTGTTGAGAGCATGACGGCCTACGGGTCAAGAGGTGTAGTGCTTGATTACTGCTATCTCACACAACGAAAATTTGGCTCGAACTCTTCTGCAGTCTCTTTGATCATTTCAGTAGGCGTTATTGGCTATTCGTCAAAGCGTAGGAAGATGGTCGAAATGAAATCCTGCTCACTACTTGTTGTCACTTTACTTTTCTCATCCCCATTGTTGCTGAATGGAGAGAATGAGATCTCGGCACTTGAATCGGAACTTCTTCAATATTCAATTCGACCGGTTACTGAAGAGGAACCCGTAGAGGACTTTAGTTTTAGAAGCGTCAGATTCGAAGAGTTGTCGAACTTCGCCGAAGAACGCGGATATTCCCTTCTGATTGCTCCGAGCGTGAAGGATAATCTCCTAAACATCAGCCTTAGAAACTATTCCTTCTCAAAGGCTCTGCCTCACCTCATCAGGGCAGCTGGCGCAGATTGGCTTGTCGACGGCGAGAGGATTATCGTTTTTGAAAGCGTAGATGAATTAAAAACAAGCTTCGCCGACAGTTATCTGAAACGAAAGAGTCTCGAAAATGAACTTCAAGCAGCCAGGCATTTAAAGGACGAGACTGAAGTGGAGAGAGACCGTCCAGAAAAACGCACCTCCACCAGCCCGGCTTTGCGGACCACTCAGCAGCAGTCACTGGAAGATTTCTCGATCGAGACAGAAGACGGTCGCTCCGTAGAAATTATTGCAACATTGAATGGCCCAAATGGCACCCCTTATGATTTAGCGGTGATCACACCTGGTCCTTGGGGGATGGACCTGAGCCATCTTGAGCCAGACAACTACACGCTCTACCTTGAGGCAGAGGGCTACGCTCCTCAACGGTTGAGCATAACATACAAGGATGGAGAGTTCGTAACGAACAGCCATTCGGGTGGCAACACGTTGGTCCTCTACAAGAAACGCTATATCACATTCGAAGTCGTCTGGAACAGCGTCCAACAGAGGGACCTGTTGAGTGGCGACGTCATGCGCGAAATAGTGACCGCTACACATAACGGGCGACACTCGATCATCGGCTCCGACTATTTGTTTGTCCAAACGATCGCTGCCCCGGGCAGCGATCGCACTAGTTTGCAGACGGGAACAACTCCCGCGCTGCGCAAGCATCGTTACAATCGCTTTTTCGGTGTTGTGTATCCAGAGACGGGGACGGATTTTGAGGCCGCACTTGAGGCACCAACAAACGACCAGTACAAATCTGACGGAATGGTTACTCTGGTTCCGGGAGAGTGGTTCTTCCTACGCGTTAGCGGGCATCTTCCGGAGATGATCACTTACCTGAAAATTCGAACTATCTCGATCGAAACCACGCCCCCAATAGGAGCAAATCTTCTTAAAGAGCGAACCCCTCGTTGGCACAGTGCCAAGGACATGGCGAAACGACTTGGGGTAAAACTGCCGGACTAGATCACTTTGCTCTTAGGTTAAACCATTAGGGCACCCTGAATCTGTGCCTCCAACGAAGCTGAGCGACGTGGTGCGCACTCCCCCCGGGACAAGTTCATGCGGGTTGAAGTGCGTTGCCTATCCCCGTATCGCTGTCGGAGCGCAAGAGCGGCCATTCCTATAAATGGGTTTCTTTACCCCTCAAAATCTGCCCTTTCCTGGCCTAAGAAACCTCTTAGCCTGGGCTACCGTTTACGCCTCGAAACAAAACCAAGTGCGACCAATCCAAGAATAGCGACGAAGTTGGCAGGTTCGGGTACCGCGGTGAGCGAAAGCGTCGAAGCACTGTCGATTGGCACGCCACTTAAGGCATTCCTCAGTTCGTATTGGCCGACGTTGAACGCATAGAACAAGACATTGTCAGCCGTTTGAAAGAGATTTGTCCCGTTGGTAGAACCGCCACTACGCCGAAACCACTGGGTAACCATGGAACCATCCCAAACAAATCCGGCAGTGGGCTGCCCAATGGTATAATCGCCTCCACTAACCGACCCTAAAGGAAAGCCATTGGCGGACTGCGTCACACCGAAATCGGTAAGCGTGTAGGTAGCCGCCGGAGCGCTTCCTCCGCTCAAGCTACCATTGGTCTCGAAAAACCCGGCCTCTATTCCCGCAGTCCCGACCCAACTCCACGTCCAGTTGATGTTTGCCTGAGCCACTCCCGCAAGGGTCACAGTAGCAAAAATAAAGAGTGACGTTGGCTTCCTGAGCACCCCTGTACGATTCCGAATCCTTTCCGCAAAGTAGAGGTCAAAGGACCAAAAACAGGAATAGCGGGCCTACCTATTCACAAAATAGGGAATCACTCATTGTCCGTTCGCGAACGGTCCCAGTGCCGCAAGGATGGCTCTATTGACTGGAGTATCGATTCCCTTGTTTTGTGACTGGCGGACAACTGTTCCTGGACCCGCTTCCAGCTCGATTGGTTTCCCCTTCTCTAAGTCAACCAACATCGAAGACTTTGCCGATGGCGGAAGGCTAAGAAACCTATTCATCATTGCTGAAACGGTATCGTCGGAAATCGCTATATTTTTAGCTCTCGCGAGTGCCGCCACCTCTTCCATTGCTGCCTTCACCGTTTTTTTCAGAGCCGAATCCTCCTGGATCACTCCGAAAGGTTGACGGCAAAGGCTCGTAACCCCAGCGCCTGCTGACCAGCCAATGAACTCCCTCCATAGCGAAACCTCAGGATTTTCAATGATCCGGGCGTCGATATGAGCCTGGTTCATTAATTCTCCAAACGTCACGAGTGAATCGGGAGTCCCCCCGCCAACCACCCCCAAGACGATAGATTTATTTGAACCTTGGTGCTGGATGATGCCGGGTGAAAGGATGTTGGAGGGCACCATAGTGATCCCGGCCGCGAGCGGGCATTCGGGAAAAGCTCCTCGCAAAGTATCGACCCAATCCACCCCATTCAAAAGAGAGACAATCAAGGTTCCTGGCTCGATATGAGGTTGGCAGTGCGAAACGGCTTCAGGCAGATCAAATGATTTTACTGCGAAAACCAGAATATCGATTCCCCCAACTTGTTTCGGATCCTCGACTACCTTCACCGGAGAGATCATCTTGTTGCCAAAACCGCTCCGAACATCAAGGCCGCGCTGCTCCATTGCCTCAAAGTGCCTTCCACGGGCGATAAACGTCACGTCCGCTCCACTAGCAGCAAGCCAACCGCCGAAAAAACCGCCGAGTCCGCCTGCTCCGAAAACACAGATCCTCATGCAACTTTATAACTCCCTGGATCTGCCTTCATCAACGGCATAACCGCCATCGATAGGTCACCGAAAAACGTGAGTTTTACCTTTCCCGTGGAAGTCTGATCCCGTGCTTCCCTACGAAAAAAGGAACCCCACCGAACTCTTATTGAAACCTATCTCCGTAATTCACCATGAGACACAGGAGAACCCTGAGTGCATGTCGTTCAGAATGATACCTAAGGAGCCGCTCATCGAACCGGTGGCCATGAGATCTCGTCGAGGTCACGAGCCTCCCAAACGGTCTCGCGGGGGCCTTCACTCAAAAAAGCCTCAACCAATTCTTTGTACCTTTCCGACGAAAAGAATGGATCCGCCTCTTGCGGAAAGGCGTGAGGAAAGGAATCCGTTTGTTCAAATAGAGTCTTCTGCAGTCGTTTGCGAACCGTCGAAAGTTCGGGGTCATCCCATCGGTTTTTCAGCTGATACGGATCGGTCCGCAAATCGTAAAGCTGATCAGGACTGAAATAGGCCGGGAAGAAGGTCGCGGTAAACTCTGCATGCACCTGCGGATACCCAATATGATTGGGTGCTCGAACAGATCGATCCTCTCGAATTCCATCCAAAACCCTCTCCGGATAACGAAAAGCAACGTATTGATACCGCCCGTCAAAAACTGCACGCACATGTCCCATCTCCGTGTAGATCGTATCGCGAACAGCTTCGTTCGGGTCTTTGAAGAGAGGGGTTAGATCCACTCCGTCAAAGACTTGCTCTTCCGGCAAATCAAGCCCTGCTATCCTCGTCAAAGTCGCCAGAAGATCCACCTGAGCGACCAACTGCTGGCTGACCGTTCCGGGAGAAATCTCTCTCGGCCACCTCATGATCAATGGCACATGATTGCCAAAACGGTAAACCCCACTTTTCCCCGGTTCCACGCCATGGTCAGCCGTGAAAATAATCAATGTGTCATCAAGACATCCTAGTCGCTCGAGCGTATCGAAGACCACTCCAACGTGTTGATCCAGAGCCGCGAGGCCTGCAGTATGGTGTTTCTCTCCGCTACTCAATCCCTCCAACCGAGCTTGCATGTCAGCACTAGGAATCTGGTATTGAGGCACATCGGGGCGGAATCCACCGGGGGTATAGCGGAGGTCGTTTTCATACTGCTCTGGGTGCCAGGGACCATGGACCGCAGTGGGTGCTAGAAATGCAAAAAACGGTTCTTTGCCGGAATACCTGCCAAAGAAGTCGGAAGCCTCGGCACTAATCCAAGGAATATTGTGATGGCGCAGCTCGGGATGAGGGATTTTTTCGCTATTCGAATACGTAATTGCGCCAGCGTGATCGAAACCAATCTTTGAAGTAACAATCTCGACGAGCTTTGCTTGATGGTCCTCAAGCCACGAATTCACAGTTGGGTCTGAAAGCTGAGCTTTTGGAAGATCCGGTAACCCGAGGTGTCTTTCAATCGCTGAAGCAGTTACGTGGTTCTTTCCAAACATCCCGCTCACATAACCCGCTCCGCGTAAAATCTTCGGAATCGTTAGGCGATCACCTTCAATGAAGGTGTCCCACGCAACGCTGTAGGGCTCATTGACTTCGAATTTCTCTGCCATCGCGGCAGATCTTCCCGGATATTGTCCGGTCAAGACGGAGTATCGGCTCGGCGTACAAGCAGAGGCGGCAGTGTAAGCGTTTTCAAAAAGGATGCCTTCCTCCGCAAGTCGATCGATGTTTGGTGTAGGATACTTTCCACCGTAACATCCAAGATACTCCGGCCGCATTTCATCACTGAAGATGAGGACAATGTTCGGAGGGCTGACTTCAGCGGTGGAATATAGGGGAAGAACCGCCCAAAACAGCAGCAGAAAACCAACAGATCTAATCACGGTAACGAAAGGCTCGAGGGTAAAACACAAACACCTGCGGTTTACGATGTCCAATTTCTCGACGGATCCCAACTCTTGCGGAAAGCTCACCTCACTCTACGACCCAATCAGGCCACGATGACCAGTTGTTCTCTTTCGCTCATTCTATCGGTCTCTCTACGGGATAGCCGACATCAAAGTGTAACCGACCTGTGCCGCCACATCGGAAACCGACGGCGTAAGTCCTAAAGCTGTCAGGACCGATATCCCGATGGTTCATCTTTTTGACTACCCGTGGCCAAAATTAAAACGCATTCAAAAAGAACGGGATAATTAGTGCATTCGCTAGATCTATAAAAAACGCACAAACAAGCGGAACGACGATAAAGGCAAGATGGGATGGACCGTACCGCTGTGTTACGGCAGACATATTGGCCATGGCTGTCGGAGTCGCTCCAAGAGAGATTCCGCCGAAACCCGCACAGACAACGGCGGCATCGTAGTTTCTTCCCATCGCTGGAAAAACGATGAAAAGATTAACTGCGAGAGCAACGAATACCTGAGCTAGAAGCACAGCAAGAACCGGCCCGGCAAGACTGGCTATCGACGCAAGCTGCATGCTCATCAAAGACATCGCTAGAAAGGCTCCGAGCGACATGTCCGCTATCAGCGCGATCGAAGGAGTTCGAGTAGGCCATTCGCGGCCACTAATGCGAAACCTTGGCGGCACCCGAATGTTCGTCAGAAAAATGCCCGCGAGAAGGCAGGCTACGAAAGCAGGAAGGTCGATTCCAATAATCCCTTTAATGACAAAGTCATTGAATCCGTAGCCTAGAATCATCGAAACATGGACCGCAAGAATGGCATCAAGAAGGACGTAAGGCTCTATTTTTTCCTGTGGTTGCTCCTCGCTTATGCCAACGTCGATAGGCTCAGTCGTTGCAGGCGTTAGTTTGTGCCTACTGATAAGGAAGCGGGCGACCGGACCGCCCTGAAGGCTCGCAAGAATGAGGCCGAAGGTCGCACAAGCGACTCCCATTTCCATCGCGTTTGAGATCCCGTAATCCTCAGCAAGCTTGGGGGCCCACGCAATCGCCGTACCGTGACCACCAATTAACGATACGGTCCCGGCAATCACCCCGGATTGCGCAGGAAACCCAAAAAGTGTCATGACTCCAACTCCGGTCAGATTTTGCACAAACATGTAACCCACTGTAATGACCACAAGAATGAGTAGCGGCTTCCCGCCAGTTACGAGATCGCGTAGGCTCGCATTGATCCCGATAGTCGTAAAAAAGTAGACCAGCAAAAGATCTCTGAACCAAAGATCAAACTCCACGACTGTCCCGGTAAGCGCATATAGAATCCCCAGTAAAACCGACGCAATAAGCCCTCCCGTGACAGGCTCTGGAATACTAAACTCGCGAAGGAACCGGACACTACCATTGATCCGTTTCCCTATGAAGAGGACCACGATCCCTAAAGTCAGGGCCATAAACTGGTCGAATTGTAAGACTCCGTTAACAAATTCCATGAATCGATCTAAAGATTAAACGTTTAATTTCGGGTTTTCCATGATCCGTTTTTGGACGGTGCATTTCTTACCACCGTAGCATTTTCCCTTCCAAGTCTGGACAGAACTGAGTCCACCGAAATCCTTAACTCAAGGCTCAGATCCCGTCTTTTCCACTTGCAACCAAAAGGGTCGTGTACGGGTCGAGCGGCCATTAAAGATAGCTTTAGTGGAGTTGTCCGGACCGAGGAATCGCAAGATGACTTTTCAAACCAGATCATCTTTTTGAATTCTCCCGATGAATGTTTATCTGGCGAGGAATAGGGCGATCTGGACTTTATCAAGGACAAACCGTAGAGATGTATTCTTCCACTCATAGTCTCCCGATCACCCGCTAAGCGCAAAACATGAGATTACACCTTCTAAACCCCAACACTTCGGAATCCATGACGTCACTCATGGCAAGCGCTGCATCCAGCGTTGCTTCGCCTGGAACTGAGATCTTTCCAACGACTGCCCGAGTGGGGTTTCCTCTCGTGTCTAGTCGGGTCGAAGCAGAAGTCAGCGCCACCCATATCTTCGAAACGATTGCGGAGCACCACGCCGATATGGATGCGGTCATCATCTCGGCGTTCGGAGACCCCGGCATTATCGGCGCTCGCCAACTATTCGATATTCCGGTTATCGGCGTTGCCGAGGCGTCAATGCTCACAGCCTGCGCACTTGGAGGGCGTTTTTCGATCGTCACATTCTCCCACCAACTAGCGGACTTTTTCCATGACTGTGTAACTCGGACCGGTTTGGAAAGTCGCTACGCCGGCATGCGACTGCCTAGTGAGGGTTTTCAATCAATCGACAACGTGCGGGAAGAACTGGAGGACCGCCTCGTAGAACTGGTCGAGGAAGCCGTGCGTATCGACGGAGCGGACGTTGCAGTTCTCGCCGGTGGACCACTCGCCGGTCTCGCATCGAAGATCGGCCATCGCCTGCCGGTCCCGGCCGTTGACCCAGTTCCAAGTGCCGTCGTCTTTGCAGAAGGTCTTGTTCGTCTGCGCCTCGGTATCGCCAAGGAAGGGAGTTTCGCAAGGCCGCCAGCGAAATCAAGTATCGGCCTGCCCGATATCCTCGCCAGGCGAATCGAGCGAAAGGATGACTAAACAACTCTCTCTCCAAAGGAATTCACAAGCGGCGACTTTGCTCCCGCGGCCCTCGCTCGCTCAACACTGCGGATATTTTTGCCCCGTCCTTCGGCTAAACCCAGCATCAGAGCAAAGATTACCCAGCGTGACACGACTCACACATAGCAAGAGAAAAAATCGTTCTTTTTCTCAAATCATCGATATTATTCCACAGCGCACATGCCATCAAAGCGCACGTTGTGCCTGTGCTATCTGTTGTTCATGTCCTTGGGTATTACCGAAGTCACTACACCTTAGTGGACCAATTCACTTCGGCGAATCGTTAGCACAGCTCAAAATAAAGACATTGTAAACTGATGGTATTTTACCAAATGCTAACAACTGAGCGTCAGGAAAACGGGCGCTAGCTGTATGAGAGCCAAAGAGAATAGCGTAGCAAGAGCACGGGTGATGCGATCTGCTTTGATTGCCACCTTGCTGTTGCCAGGGAAGGTCGAGGCCAATTTCGAAGTCGATACGGTGACCTTACAGGACACGTTTATCACACCGGATTTCACAGCCGTTACTTTCCGTCAGACCTTCGACCGGGTGCCAGTAGTCTTCCTGTTGGCGACCACCCAAGGCGGTGATCCAAGTGCCATTCGCATCAAAGACGTCACCACCACAGGATTCAGGGCACTACAGACCGAACCTCCCAACAATGATGGACCTCACGTCGCCATGACCAACGTGAGTTATATAGCCATCCAGCCTGGACTTTACGAAATACAGCCTGGCATCTTTATAGATGCGGGTGTCCGAGATACGACAACGACCATTCAGAGTTCACCGCCGTTCGCCAGTCCAGGAGGTTTCGATAACGTGGAGTACCGTCAGGATTTCGCCTCAGGCCCCGCCATTCTGGGCGACATTCAGACGATGAACAACGAGCAAAACAATGTGCCCCTCCAGCCCAGCTCGCCTTGGTTGACGACGTCTGTTGTCAATCAGGGCACCAACAACTTTGATATCTCGATGGAACGTTCGGAGGTCGATAACGGAGCGGTTGTTTCGACAAACGAGACTCTCGGCTATCTGGCCTTGCAGGATACCACGGGTTCCTTCCTCGACAACGGATCCAACCCCATCGACTGGGAAGCCTTTATCTCGCCCGATGTCATCGTGGGCTGGGATGAAGGGTCGACTACGATCAGCTACAATTCGACTTACAGCTCGACTCCAATCGTCGGTGCCAGCAAGGCCACGCGCGACGGACCCAATGGCGGTTGGTTGAGGACGGATGGCCGGACCGCCACCGGCATTGGCCTGTTGATTGATGAAGATACGTTCAATGACCCTGAGCGCAGTCATACCACCGAGCGGGCCAGTATCGCGGTTTTCTCAGAGGCTTTTGACGCAACCCTCACCCGCCGGAACATCGACATCACGTGGGATGGGCAAGATGCCTCCGGCTTGTGGACAACCAATGCGAACTGGGAGCGCTGGGATGGTAACGACCGCAATTTGCAGAACGGCGATACTCTAGTCTTCAACGATATGGGCAGCGGCGTCACCACCAGCTACGTCACACAAGATTACACGCCGGACCTTGCAGGGATTACGTTTGCAGGCAGCACAGCCTATACGATCAATGCGAACGTGACACCGGGCGGTCCCGGCAGCCTCAATTTCGAGGACGGTGCCACCATCGTGAACAATTCCTCTGCCGCCCAGAACCTAAATTTTGATATCAACGCCAAGGGCAGCACCTTAATTATCGACTCCGGCTCGACGCCCGGTGGCTCATTTGCCTTTGGCCCGGACGGAACCATTGATCTGAGCGATACGGGCGGAGTCAATGCAGTCTTCATCGGCAGCAACGATACCACAGTGGAGTCGGTCATCGCCGGAACGGGTGGCTCGGTTACCAAGACGGGTTCGGGCACCCTGACTTTTTCCGGATCGGACAGTAACACCTACACAGGAGCGACAACGGTCAGTGACGGCACCCTGGCACTGGATAAATCCGGCGCCACCGCCATCGTCGGGGACATCCTCATCAACGGCGGCACCCTACTCCTCGCGGAGAACGACCAGATCAATGACAGCTCAAACATGACCCTTGACGGGGGCACTCTAAACACTGGTGGAAATAACGAGGTACTCGGGACGCTCACACTCAGTAGCAACTCGACCATCGATCTGAATTCCGGTGGAAGCGTTCTTCAGTTCGATGGCAGCGGAGGCGAGATCTGGAGTGGTGGCATCCTCCTTATTACCAATTGGCAGGGCGACGGAGCGGGCGGTGGTAGCGATCAGATCCTATTCGGCAATAGTCTTGCGGGACTAACCTCTGGCCAAGTTAGCCAAATTCGTTTCCAGAATCCTGCAGGCTTTGCCCCAGGTACTTATGGTGCGCGACTACTGCCTAGCGGTGAAGTCGTTCCCGTACCCGAGCCAGCCGCAGTCGCCGCCACTTTCGGCTTGGCCTCGCTGATTGGCTGGCGCGAACGCAAACGCATTGCTGTCATCATCCAAAAGATTCGCAAGCGATAGGCATAAGGGACTGAACCGCAATCGCCGCTTGGCCGAACTCTGGCCGTAAAGAGCCGCTAACAAAAATCACGCTCGCGAGAGATTCCATTGCAAGGGGAGCCATTCTACAATTACTCGCTCCTGACAATTCCTACTATGCCATCTCCAACGGCTATCTCAATTTCAGATAAGGTCCTGAAATCACCCATTGCTTGTGCGAAAGGAAGAACTACGAATCGCACTAACAATTGGTTCGATTCTGACGTTAACTCTTTTACTCGCTGCCTCCGCGGCGCGAGAGTGGAATACCGTAATTAGAGAGTCCTCTCTTTCAGTACCTAATCCGGAGTTAAAATCTCAAGCACGCCGAATTGGGTGTCGGACTCGGTGTGGGTTGACCGGATGGTGATCTCATCAATGCCCGGAGAGACATCGGCTGTTGTTGAAAGGACATGGGTCGGTGCAGGAGAGAAACTGCCTACGGTATTCGAGGTGAGTATCCTGTAGGTCGCATTGGAGTCGTCGGCCCAGGTAAACCGAAAGTCCATCGAGGTCGGGGTCGTCGCGATTAGCTCGAACGGATTCTTGGAGAATTCCTTCGGATTGAGTCCGAATCCGAACTCTTGAATGTTCTTGAGTCGATCCTTATCGGGATCCCCGTCGGTGCCGGAGATGGTCAGGTCAAGCAATTCGGCCGGAGTGAATCGTCCAGCAGCCCAGTCGTCATAGCTGTAGGGTGTGTTCTCTGTAAAGGTGATCGTGACCGAGGTTGGGTTGTAGGTCGGCATCACGGAATATCCAGCCGGAATTTCAGACAAGTCGATGAAGTCGAAGCCGCCCGTGATCGATGTTCCGGTGATGATGGTAAAGGACTGCCCGTTGACGGGGAGGTAATCATCCAGGAGGAACACCTTGAGCGTTCCGGCAAGGGTCACGGTGTCCCCGGTGATCGTGTCCGAGGATGAGGCAGAGGCAGCTTCCCACTCGTAGGTGGAGGAGGAAGAAAAAGTTGCGGCACCTGTAATGGCGAGCGTGCCAGGGGAGCTTCCCGGTCCGATGATGCCAAAATCAGTTAAGTCGACATCGGCATCGCATCCGCCCGATCCTTTGATGATTCCGAAGTCTTTCACTTCAATGGTCGGAGCGGTGGTGGTCGTGCCGGCACCGAGGTCCAGAGTCGCGCCGTTTTCTACCGACAGCGTTTCGTTGTGCGTATCGGAGGTTGTTTTGTGAAGTCGTGCATCGCGCCCGTTTATGATCACGACGTGTTCAGTTCCCGGTCCGGACCAGTCGGCATCGAAAAGCTCCCTGATTATTTCGGGTATGATGATCTTTGCGCTCGGTCCGACAATGTAAGTCCCTCCGACAATAACCTCTCCAGATACGCCAATGTTGGTTAGAAACGGGAGGTTCAGCTGACCCGTGCCCTGAACTTCGATCGTGCCGTCGTTAGTAAAGGGCACTGAAACCGTTGCTCCAGTGCCGGAGGTGCAAACCAATGTCCCTTTGTTTTCATAGTCACCGTCTCCCGAGATGGAGGCACCGGAAAACAATTCGTGCCTTGCACCGGGTTCGTTATTGAAGTTTCCAAATTCCGAAATGGTGATCGAGGTTGATTGAATCACGGGATCACTGGCGCTAGCTTCATTGAAAATCGCGCCTTCGAGGACTCTCGGGCGGGAGCCGGGTCTGATTTCCAGTGCCCTCTTGTTGGTGAAGAGCCTACCTCTGATTGTCCCACCGTTCCAGATGAAGAGTCCGGTATTCTCAACGATCGGGCTTAGGGTTCCCGATCGGAAACGAAGTCCGCCCTCACTGTTGATCGCGCCTCCTTCAAAGAGTCCCAGCTTGTTGTCGATTTCTGATTGGTCGGAGATCGAGTCTCGATTGGAATCCTGCAGATTCGGGTTTAGATTTCCGTCACCGATGATCGCCAGACCCGCGCCTTTCATCTCAAGGTAACCACTCGGGTTTTCCTCCGAGATGGATAGGTCGAAATCTCCCAAACGAAGGCTTAACGTGCCGGTGGCCTCGATCTCGAAAAGGCCGGATAGCGTATCAGAGCCCCCGTTTAGGATTAGAGAACCCTCCCGTATGGTTGTTGAACCTCCAAGCGGCTGATCGTATTTCACGGTCACGTCGTAGCTGCTGGCGGTGGTCGATTCGTCGAAGTTCACCCTCCCGTTGTTTTTGAACTCGCCCGTGCTGCTCCCGATCAGCGGTTGAATCCGTTCGGAGCCACTGAGCAAAGTCATCGTCTTGTTGTTGGTGAACTTGGCTAGACGCATCGAGTTCGCGAGCCACGTGCCGGCATTTTGGACCTCAATCTCAAAGGTTGGGTTTGAGGTGATGGTTTGTTCGACCGTGGCATTGGGCTGGTTGAGGAAAAGGTTTCCCCCGTCTTCTTCGGTGATGGAGGAGGCGAGCAGCTCCGAGCCTCCAAAGGTAAGATAGCCGTTGTTGATGAAGGTGGCCGCTGTCCCGTTGTCGGAGTCGCCAAAGAAGAGGTTGCCGATTTGGAAGCCTGGCTCGTTGGGCAAGTTTACCTGAGTGGATTTCTCAAGGGTATAAACAGCGACCTGATTGATCGTGCCATCACCAGAGATGCTAGAGATTCCATCAAATTTACGATTCGTGGTGCCGCTCCCTCCGATTGCCAAATTGAGGGTGCCATCGGCTTGGATGGTGCCTCCGAGAAAGCTCTGGACTGGACCATTGAGAGAAAGCGTGTGTCCTGTGGCGACCTCAAGAATCGCGTCTCCCGTTTGCGTGTAGTCCCCGCTGATGGCAGCGGGATTCTGGGGAGTGATCGCTTTTTTGACGGTGCCCTCGTTGAGTAAGATGCTGGAGGAGTCGATGCTGCCGCTCCCACCAAGGTTGAGGATACCCTCGTTGACGAAAAAGCTAAAACGCGTGATGCCGGAAGTCATGATAACCTCGCCGGAACTCTTGTTGGTAAAGTTTGCGGAGACGCCGCGCGAGCCAATGAGAATCGTTCCCTCATTGGTGAAGTCGGAAGAGCCGTCGAGGACCATCCCCTGAAGAAAATTGTTCCCTTCGAAGGTGATGGGGCCGTTGGCTCGCAGTCTTCCGCTGCTCGCAGACTGGATCGAGTTTTCGAAGATCGATGCGGCCGATACGGTGAGTGTGTCATCGATATCGAAGGGCACCCGGCTGATGATCGATTTTACCTCCGAGGAGCTGGGTAGATTGACCGGATTGACCGGGTCGCTGTGCGAAAGGAGTTGAACGTCGTCGGTTGCCGTTGGGACCGTATCCGAATCCCAGTTGTCTGCGGAAAGAAAGGAAGTATCAGGATTGCCGTTGAGCTCAGCGTCATTCGTCCAAACCAAGGGATCGCTAGCCAGTAAGCAGCCAGTTGCCAGTAGCGGTAGGAAAACTTTTAGCATAAAGTGGGTCGAGGGATTGATGACAAATGTCCAATGATTCGGAAACCCACTACAGATTCAACCCTCGATAAAACCGCTGTGTTGTTACCTGCCATCGGAAGACGGAAGGAATCACGGTCGGAGAATGTTTGAAGATCCGGTGCTTTTCCAGACGATCTCTGCCCCATGAATCTCGTTTCGAAACACCTCTTGCTCGCAGTCGGCGGACTCCTTCTCGTCGGCTCCGGGCTTAGCCTCACCGGTCACGCCATTCTTCTCAAGAGTACCGCACCACCCGATACCTATCTGAGTTGGATAGCCTGGGGCACAGCGGGATTGGTCCTTGTCAACGCGGGCATCTGCTGCGTTGTCGAAGCGGCCTTTGCGAAGAGAGAGGCCCTCTCCAAACGGAAATGAGATTTCCGCCGAAGTCCTTCCCCCAGGTTTCAAACCGGGGAATACAAAACGATCTCGGGTCTTGTTTGTTGAAAGATGACTAGGCAAGTTCCCAAAGAAGCGCGAGTGCTCTCGCTAGATCGCTCCACGGTCCAACGAATCTTTGCCGTTGTTTCCTTTCGAAGGCGACCTCTTCTAGAAAAAGAGGTCATCCTTATGCAGATGGCGGCTGAAGTCCATCGCACCGTGAAGAACACGGGCGACCTGGATAAAATCTCCGTGAACTCGAAATAATTTGACGTGCTTACCCTGCGCTACGACCCCTTTTTCCCCTTCCTATGTTTTTTTAAATCAAATGAGGTCTATTTTGATCCTGACTTTCCTTGCTTTGGTGACTGCATTTGCCCCCTCTCCATATGGGTTCAGAGTTTGGACAGACCACCAAGGTAGGACGTTACGTGGAACGATGATATCGTTCGATGAGAATTCGGTTTCTGTCCTGAGAAGCTCGGACAATAGAGTGTTTGAGTTGGAGATCGATGAACTTTCAGAGGCCGATCAACTTTACGTTTCCTCAATAAATGCGATCCTATCGGACAGCTCTGGAGACGAATTCGAAACGAATTTCATTGTTGCTGGTGATTTCGAGAAATCCTCTAAAACGTGGTCATTTCCGAATCAAGAAAAGGCGTTTCGAAGGGCTTCTTCAAAGATTGTTGAGGACTATTCAAACAGTCCTGATCTTGGATCTCGAGTTCTCAAGGTTCGTCCTACAGAAAACGATAAGTATCACCGGGACGGTCCCCCCTACGTAACTCAAACTGTAAGTTTCAAGGAAAAACCTGCGAGGGTCCTGGTGAGTATTGACGCCTTGTATAGCGGAACAGATGAGAGAGGTTTTCGGGCTTTAAGCATGCGTGCGACGGACCCGAATCTTCGTTATGTAGAAGGCTCTGGTTACTCATTTCCTTCTACCTATAAAGAGATTCTGAATCCCGGAGAATGGCATCACTTCGAGTGGGTTGCAGACCTTTCCGAAATTTCAGGTGACAGAGTTACTTTTGGATTCATGCTAACCCACGAAGAACACGAGTGGTATCTGGACAATGTAAGTGTTCGAAAAACTAATCTACCAGCGATACCAAGAAGTGAACTCTCTCTTCCACTCGAAGCAGGACAATAATCTACCGCCAGATGAGAAAACGGCAGACTCTTATGCATCGAATAAGCTTAGAAAATGAATCGAGGGTTAAAAACCCTAATTGAGTGTCCATTCTTTCGTTGATCGCGAGGCTTTCGAGAGAAACGCAGGCTCATGCTTATTTTTCTTGGCGAAGGATGTGTCTTTTGGCACGAATTCAGCTGCCCTTGGCGTCATGTCAAAAGGCCCCATGCATACCCCTCTCAAAACACTTCTGGCCAGCTCCACGGTTTTCGCCCTGTCAGCCACTCTGGCTTCAGCCTCTCTCTTGACGCCCGTGCAGACGATCAACTTTGGGGGGTCGATCAACGACACCTTTGTCAGCATTGACGACAGCCAGATCTCCGTCGACACGTCGAGCCCCTTTACCGGCTTCCAAAAGTTCGACCCTAGCCTCGGGACGCTAAAGCAGGTGCTGCTGACGGCGCAGGTTTCGGTGGAGGTGAGCTACCTTTTTGAAGCTTCGGACGTTTTCGACGTCGACGAGCCCTTCACAGCAGGCTACGAGCCGGGTTTCAACGACTTGGTGCAGACTAGCGTGATTTATCGGCCCAATGATGGTTTCAGCGGCTTCGCGGTTACCTTTGACCTGAACGATGTGCCAGTGCTGGGTGCCTTTGACGAGGATCCGCAGAACTTCATCGAAGACGACTTTTTCTTCTTCACCGACGAAGCCTTCGACAGTTACGGCGCCTTTGGGATCGAAGGTCTGCCCTCGGAAGGAGTTATCTTTTCCACGGACGACGAGTTTGTAGAATCGGATTTCGTCGGCAGCGGCGAAGTGACCACCCTCTCGCTGGATTCCTTTGTGGAGTTGAACGAAATGGCCACTCTGGATAACCACGGAGAACCCTCGCTCACAATCACTGTTGAGATTGTCGCTGGGGAGGCCACCCTGCAGTACGAATTCATCCCGATCCCCGAGCCCTCGACCTACGCAATGATCTTTGGGGCAGGCGCGTTGGGCCTCGTGCTGCTTCGCCGGCGTCCGCTTCGTTGACACAAAATTCAGCCTCCGAGTGCTTGCTTTTTCCGCAAAGCAAAAAAAGCAGGGGTCAAACTGTAAAATCCAAAGGCTGTTTAGGCGAAGAGGTAGCCTGTTTCCATTCTTCCAGTTCTCACTAGACCGCCAAAAATGGGTTAAACGCAAAGTTCAAAAGGCGCGGGTCAGACATTCGCTTTTGGTGGCAAATGCCGTTATGGAAGAAGCACTCACGCTACAAACCGCTTCGGCAAGGCCAATGACCTAATGCGGCGCCCTGCCCAACCATTGACATCCGGACCACGCCGCCTAGCGTTCAAATGACATGTCCGAGTCTTCGCGACCCTTGATCGTGATCACCGGTGCCAGCGCTGGAATTGGCCGCGCATTGGCCGAATTATTTACGGGTAAAGGCCACGCCCTGCTTTTGGTCGCGCGCAAGATGCCGCCGCTCGACTTTCCTCGAACTCATTGCGTTTCCGCCGATGTGGCGGATTACGACACCCTCAAACGGGCAATTGATGACGCTGAAGCGGAGTTTGGACCCGTTGACTGCATGATCAACAACGCGGGAGTGGCTGATTGCCGGCCATTCGATCAAGTGGATCCGAATGACTTCGAGCGCGAGATCCGGACAAACTTGATTGGAGCCATGAACGGCGCCAAGGCGGTTTTCGATGGAATGGTCGGACGCAAGCGTGGCACCATCATCAACGTCAGCTCGATTTCAGACCGGAAAACGGTTTCAGTCGCCGTGGGCTACACGGCGAGCAAGTTTGGGATGCGCAGCATGTCGGAATCACTGCGGGAAGCCGGTGCTCCGCACGGGGTCCGCGTCATCAACTTGGCCCCGGCTTTTATCCGCACCAACATCCACGCCGGAATGGGGATTACTTTTGACGAATACAAAAAGCTTGTCGGCGATCCGGATTTTATGACGGCGGAAGAGTTTGCGGAGATCGTTCGCTATTGCTACGAGGCACCCGCCCATCTCTGCATTCGTGATCTGGTGGTGACGCCGACCCGGTCAACGATGTGACCGATTCTCTTTTTTTGCGAAACGTCCTGATTTGGCAGTCGAAGACACCAAAAAATGGAGGGGTGAAATGCAAAATATAAAGAATGGGGAAACCAAAGAGGTCAGTCCAAGTTCTCATGCTTCTGCTCAAGTGAGCAATAAACGCACTTTAATCAGGCGGTCATATAAAGTTGCCTGAATACACAAAAAGACTCCTCCCCTTCCGGAGAGACGTATTTCTTTGATCAAAATTCTAGTTTTGCGACACGCTTTGCTACCTGTGAAGAGTCAAGGCACGACGTCTTCTTCGGTCCCTCCTTCTGATCGAGCGTATGGAGTCACTCCACACCAAGGACCGTCAACTACGTTTTATTGGTCGCATGCTCCGGCATCACCGACACCCCAGCACGGTATACATGAGCCGGTGGATTGAAGCGAAGAATCAATTAGAGGAGGGGCATCATGTTTCACGCCGAGAAGGCGTAAGCGCTTACTGACGGACGCGACGGCGAAGCAACACTGCAAGGCCGACTGCCAGAGAAAGCAAAACATATGATGGTTCTGGTAGATATTCTATCGCTAATGCGTTCACATTGAAGCCCGAAGCTGTAGGGTCGGGCGACGGCGTAAAGCGAGGTTCGTCCAGAATAATGCCGTCGAGTGTCGCGACATTGATGCCGTTGTTGAGAAAGGTGGTCCAATACAGAAAGATGCCATCGGTGGTCAGGCCAAGTGGGCCGTCAGAAGAAGGTATATCGGTATCGATCAACTCGGTCAGTTGGCCACCGTTCCGGTCCGAGCGGTAAATGATATCTGTTTCAGTGTCAGACCAGAATAGGTATTGGTCAGTCGCTGTGAGCGTGCCCGGGTTGAAAGTGCTACCACTGAATGATGCTTCGAGGTCAATGATTTGGGTGACATCGTTTCCGTCAAGGTCGCTTCGAAAAATTGCGTCTTGGCTGGTGTCGGTCCAGTAGAGATCGTCGCCAAATACTGTGATGCCTCGAGGAGCACCGCTGGTCGAAATCAGTTCCTGCGCCCCGGTGCGGTTTAAGGCAGGCCCGGCATCCGCCCGATAGATAATGTTATTTGAACGGTCGGTCCAATACACATGGTCGCTATTTGCCGTTATGTCCTGCGGCCGGTAATCTGCGCTACCAAATGTATTGTCGAGATTGATGAACTGGCCTCTTGGTGTAGTGCCGAGTGTGCTTGCGTAGTAGATGCGATCTTGATTGGCAGCTGTGAAATAGAGGAGGTCGTCAGCAAATGTAATGCCGTTGATGCCGTAGACTCTCTCTCCGCGGCCGGTATCATCAAGGTCACGGATCTTGCTTTGATCCGAGCCATCGTTGGCGTTTGCGCCAAAGACAGCATCCGAATTGGTTTCAGACCAATAGACTACATGCGCTTGAAGCTTTACAGAAGCTACGAATAAAAGGATGAAAGTTGTGAGTCGAAGTTTCATTACACTGCTCTTTGTGATGACGGACCACGTTGAATCTTTAATTCCGAGTCTACTTTGCCGTGATTAGTTTGAGCTGTTTGTTGGTTGAAGCTACGATTATTGGACAAAGCAACTAGAAATAGTGATTTGTCTATTTTTTCTTCTGTAGCTTAATTCAAAGTAGACTTCAGAGCTGTTGCTGCATTGCTGTATCATACTGAACCGCAGTGAACGAAGAGGGGAACCAAAGGGGTCAGTCCAAGTTTTCATGCTTGTGCTCACCTGAGCGATAGAAGTATTTCGATCAGCCAATCGCCCAGCCGGTCATAGAAAGCTGCCCAAAATGAGAAGACCCCTGCAACTGGACCAGTTTGAGTGTTAGTCTTGTCAGTTATATTTTGATGGTTAGGGATTGGTTTGGATTTTGGCAAGGGCTCCGGTGGAGGGAAGGCGTAGCCTGACCGGAGCCGGAGCCCTTGCCAAGGTAAAGCTCGGCTGGTGACTTGTAGTCGATCCCACTGTGTGGACGCCGTTCGTTGTATTTCTCCCGCCAGTCCGCAATTGATACTCTGGCATCAAGCTCGTTGATAAACCATTCGCGATTCAAGCAGTCGTTGCGGAAGCGGCTGTGGAAGCTTTCCACGTAGGGATTCTGCCACGGTGAGCCCGGTTCGATGAAGATACAGTCGATTTTGCGGCTCTCAATCCATTCACGGATAGCTGAGGCAATGAACTCGGGACCGTTGTCGCTACGGATGCATCTGGGCTGTCCGTAGCGCAGGCAGGCTTGGTCCATTGCCGTTCTTACCTGCTTCGCATTGATCGTTCGATTGACGTTCAGATCCACACAGAAGCGTGTGGCTTCATCAACAACGCTAAGGATCTTGATGCTTCGGCCCTCCTCGGTCGTATCGAAGATGAAGTCCCAGCTCCATACGTCGTTGGGCTTATGAGCCTCAACAGGCCTTGGAGCACTCGAAGCTCCCCGCAAAGTCTTCTTCTTCACCGCAATATGACCACGCAGACCTTCGGCTCGACGAAGACGTTGGACTTTCTTTCGATTTACCCGCCAGCCTTCACGGCGCAAAAGGACCGTGATGAAGCGGTAGCCGTAGGTGGGGTTCTCCTTCGAGAGCTCCTTGACCCTGTTCACCAACTGTCGCTCATAATCCTCTTTTGCCAGAGCTCTGTAGTAGTAGCTTGATCGGCCCAACCCAAGATAGCGACAAGCCCGGCGCAAAGAACACAGGCTCGTCTCTACCACTGAGGCGACTGCACGGCGTTTGTGCTCCGGGCTTACCATTTTTTTGAGTTTACCTCCTTCAATACCTCTATGTTCAGTGCTTGGTCAGCTACCAGGGCTTTCAGGCGGCGGTTCTCCTCCTGGAGCTCCTTGAGCTTGCGCGCATCCGATAGCTCCATGTCCGCGTATTTGCGCCTCCAGCGGTAAAACGTCTGTTCGGTGATCTCGTGCTCGCGGCATAGATCACTGACCGGCGTCCCCGTCTCCGAGGCGCGCAGTATACGCATGATTGATTCCAGGCTGTGCCGTTTCTTCTTCATTGGTCTGTCTTCCTTTCTGGGGAAGCCAGACTAACATTTCAAGCGGTCCAGTTTGCGGGGGTCAGGTCAGTTGTAATGTCATCGAAAGTCAATACTATTGGCATTTCTTTCGTTCCGTATCCATTAGTCATTTTTTGAAAAAATGATTCTCTCAAAGCCTAATATTTAAGATACCAGCTCTCTGGAGACCTTGCCACCATTCGTGTTGCCAAATGTTTCTGAAAATCACTCAAACCGGAGGAATTAATCTGGCTGTCGATCAGTTCTCTTATCTGTTTTTGCTCAAGATAGTCATTGATTTGTGTCGATAACTCAGAAGTAAGTTTTTGAATTCTCTGAGATTCGTTCACAAATTTTGCTACGCTATTCTCACCTTCTCGCTCGTTTGAATCTCTCTCTGGTGGTTCAATTATCTCTTGGATTTTTCCAATCACTCCTTTTGCCAAATCCTCAAGAGTTTCATCATCATACAGCCCTAAGGGATCGAAGAAGGTCCACGGGTTCTGAGTGACGTATGTGTAGACATTTGGGCCGTCCACGTGGCCCAGGGGATCTCGAGTGATGAAGGTGCCCGTTTGGAGGTCGCGGTAGCGGAAGCCTTCATTGAGCAGTCCGGTGGGATCTTCATCCTTGGTGTTCGCTCTCTGTCGGTCGTTCTCTACCGAGCCGTCGTCCCATTCACGACTGCCCGCTGAATTGCCGTGAGTGCCGAAGGCTTCGTAGGCGGCCTGGTAAGTCAATGATCCCGACGAATCCGTCGCCGCAACCACATCACCCCGACTATTGTAATGCTTGTAGGAAGGTGCTCCCCCGCGGAGAGTGTAGAGGATGCCCCCTACTCCGCCGCCGTAGTCAGATCCACGAATATACTCTACCTCGAGAACGCCTTCCTGCCCGAGGATCGGGACGATCGGCTGTGGAGGTTGAGGATCAAGACCCAGCGAGAGAATCGGATCGGCCGAAAGAGACGGACATTCGGGTATCGGAACCAGAACGGGTTTGTCCAGAGTCAAGGAGCTGTTGTCCAACGCCAATTGATTCCTCCAACCTACCGATTATCTTCAAAGTCCCCAAAAGAAGACTATAGTCCTATCGCGTAACAAAAAATTCACATCATCGATAGCACAGATTGTGCGGAGGTAGTCGTATGCACTTATCTCAGTTGTAATTTTAAATGATATACTCTTTCGTTCTAGATACCAATCTGGAATTTCTCTTTTGGGATTTTCTAGTCTAAAAGAGATTTCCCACTTTTCTTTATCAATTGAACCATTCAAGTATTCTAATAATATTTCTCCAGCTTCTACAAGAGAAAAGTTTTCTACCTTCCCAGGAACAAATTCTACTTCCTTCAAGTGTTCATAATAATTTTCAGACAAATCATCTGCACAAATTGAGAACACCAAAATAAAACTCATTATTATACTGAATCTCATTATTCTGAAGGAGGCGAAAATGGGGTGAGTCCAAGTCTTCATGTTTTCAGCAGCCTCCACTCGGGATCGGGCCTCCCATAGCAGAGGTCAAATGCAAAAAGTAACGATTTCTCATTGATTCAACGAGCATGCTGACAGCACAAGTTGGAGATGTGATAGTGGAGAATGGGTCTCGGCGCAATGCTACTTTCCGCAGCACGGTTTTTGGACGGGATTTCACCTGCCCTCCGTTAGAATCGGGTACTTCTAGCAGTTCCCGGACGCTCGCTACCACCTTGATTCACGTGTCTCGGCGGCCTCCGCTACAACTTCTCGAGCGTCCCGAACCAACTCTTCGATCGTGGGACTCTTTCACTCTGGGGGAACATGGTTTTTCGTCCACGGAGGCGCAACTCAGATCGAATGCAGCCGTAGCAATGAACCCTTGCAGTGATAACCTCGTTCCTCACTGCACGTTGCCATTTCCTCATGGTAGGTCCCGTAAGCCTCCGATTTTAGACGCTAGACTCCGATGACTGACGGAGCGGAGAACATTGAGTGGTACGCAGACTTCCCAGGAGTGCATAGGCAACGAATTGATAAACTTCCATCCTATCTCCTTCTGTTTTTCTTGCTCCGGTTCCGAAGGGATGAAAGGTTCTGCCAAGTCTTCTATTCATGAGCAATTCCTCTCCCTACCAAGCTGCAGACGAGTTTTTCGCGGCTAACCTGCCTACTGGGCTCACCTTTGACGACGTTTCGCTGGCGACCCGCTACTCCGAAGTCTTGCCTAAAAGTGCGAACCTGAATCTCCAGCTCTCCGAGGGTATCGCGCTTCATCTGCCCATGGTCTCTTCAGATATGGATACGGTGACCGAGAATCAGATGGCAATTGCAATGGCGCTGCAGGGTGGGCTCGGAATCATCCACTACAACATGAGCGAGAAGCAACAGGTCGGGGAGGTGGCGCGCGTCAAGAACCACGTAAACGGTCTGATTCAGGAACCCTTCGTTGCTCATCTTGACCAAAAGATCGGCGATGTTCTCGAGCTGGTGGAACGGAAGAACGTGAAGTTTCGCACTTTTCCCGTGGTTGATGAAAACGAACGGCTGGTCGGCCTTGTTCCGGGTAGAGTCGTCAAGAATCGCTACCGGGACTACGATGTGCGGGTAGCCATGCATTCTCGGGACGAGGTCCACACCATCCTCGATACGGAACTAGGAGATAATCCCGTTGAAACGGCAGACAAGTTTTTCAGCAGCCAGCTGGGCATCCATAAGCTGCTGGTGGTCGACAGCGAAGATCGCCTAAAAGGACTCTTCACCCTGAGTGATATCGAACGAATTATCGAAGAGGCACAGTCGAATCTTCGCCCGTCGCGCGACGAGAGATTCCGTTTACTTTGTGGGGCCGCCATCAGCACTGTTCGCCGGGAGGACGGGTCCCTTGACCGGGACCGAATTCTTAGCCACGTCAGTGAAATGGTCGAAGAAGGCCTCGACGTGGTCGCCGTATCCACCGCCCACGGATTTAGCGAGGGTGTAGGAGAATCCGTCCGCTTGCTCCGGTCCGAATTCAAAGATCTGACGATTGTGGCCGGTAACGTCACGAGTGGCGATGGAGTTGAGTTTCTTGCTGAGGCTGGAGCCGATGTGGTGAAGGTCGGTCAGGGTCCGGGCTCAATCTGCACCACGAGACAGATTGCTGGGGTTGGGATTCCTCAACTCACTGCTCTTCACGTCTGCTCGCGTGCGGCTCGCAAATCGGGAGTGCGGGTGCTCGCAGATGGCGGAATTACAAAGTCGGGGGATATGGTAAAAGCGCTCACTCTGGCAGACGCGGTCATGTGCGGAGGTTTGCTTGCGGGCTGTAAAGAAGCTCCCGGGACGATCCTTGAGATCAAAGGAAAGCTCTACAAACAATACCGCGGCATGGGCAGCGAGTCTGCAATGAAAGCGGGCTCTGCGGCGCGATACGGCCATCAGAAAAAAGATGTGACCCGAAAGGTTGCCGCTGAAGGAATTGAGGCACTCAAAGAGATTTCTGGGTCTGTCGAAGAAGTGATTTCAGGACTTGCGGGAGGGCTTCGCAGTGGGATGGGTTATTTGGGCGCAGCTAATCTCGAGGCTCTCAAGAAGAATGCGCTCTATGTGCGAGTCTCACCCGCCGGCCAGCGCGAAGCTTCCCCCCACGATGTGATTGTCGTAAAGACGGAATCCCCGGAGGAAAACTAGAATGGCTCTCCTCCCCTTTCGTAGTCCGCTCATTGCAGACATTGGAATTAGCTTCGGAGATGAGGGTAAAGGCCGCTTGATTTCCGAAGTCATTCGAGAGCTGCAGACCTCAACCGGTTTGAATGATCCGGTTCGCGTTGTGCTTAAAGTAAATGGCGGGGCCAATTCCGGCCACACCGCGGGTGGCCTCAAGCTCAACCTTCTTCCTGGCGGAGTGATCGAGTCGAGCGTAAGTATCCTTGGGCTTGGATCAGGGGTAGTTGCCGACCCTCGGAAGCTATTATGGGAATGCCGGACTACTGAATCCCGCGGATTTGAGGTTTTCTCCCGCCTGAAGATTGACGAAAGAACGATGGTGAGTGACCTCGGACACCGACTTCTCGATCTTGCTTGGGAATCTTACCGAGAGAATCAACTCAAACTTCCGGCAAGGGGCTCAACCGGACGGGGAATCACGCCAGCCTATCTCGACGAGGTCGGCCAGTGGCAAGTCTACTACGCTGACTTTTTGGGCAACCCCGATCGCCTTCGGAAACGTTTTGCTTCCCGTCTCGAGCGGGCGATCGACACCATCAAGAACGTTTGCAAAGTGACTGAGGACGAGTGGTTCGAATTTTTTAGTAAACTAACCAACGCGGAAAAACGGGCGAACAGTGCTGGAATCGCCGAAGGGATTCTCTCCGAAGAAGAGGTCGACTTTAACGAGTTCTGTGGATCGGAGCCGTTTACCCTCAACAAATCTCTTTTCGACACCTACTGGGCAACCGGTATCCAGTTCCGCGACGCGATCTGCGACATTCGAGAAGTGGTTCTCAGTGCTGTAAACGATGGCCGGAGCGTCATCGGCGAGTTTGGTCAAGCCTACTGGCTGGACAAGCGGCACGGATTTACTCCGAACGTGACCGCTTCGCACACCACCACTCCCGAGTTCTTCCAGTCCGCTGGCGTACCCGTCCAGCCCTTACACACTTTTGGAGTTTGCAAAGCCTACGACACGAAAGTGGGCACTCACGATTTCCTCACCCGGATTCCAGCCGACCACTCGTTATCCGAGAAGCTCTGCAAGATCGAGTTTGGAACGTCGACCGGGCGACAACGAATGGTAGGATGGTTCGACGCCGTCGAGAAAGGAACGACCCTCCGCTACAATGGTTTCGACGATCTGGTGATCAACAAGCTCGATGCCCTTACTTGTGATGGCTCTTGGGAAGGATCCCTCCGAATCTGCACCTCCTACAAGAGACCTGATGGAGAGATAGTCGGCAGAGTTCCAAGAGATGAGGTAGTGCGCCGCGAGAGCACACCCGTTTTCGAGGATATGGAGCCTTGGGACGAGGATATCCGATCAGTTCGAACGTTTCAGGATTTACCTGTCAACGCACAAATCTACGTCGCCGCAATGGTCTACTACACCCTTTCTTGCGCCTACGGAGATGAAGAATGGCCCAAGGACTTACCCAACTTGCGTTATATCGGGGTCGGTCCCAACCCAGACGAGATCATCAAGGAAATCCCCGAAACAACGGAAGTCATTAAGATGCTTCCAGAAAAGAATGCGGTTTCGATTCAGCAGTGACTTTTGGTGGGAATTTTCTTCGAAATCCAAATCGGGATGACAATCGAAGTCGCTTTTTTACCGCAGGTATTTGGGCCACGTTCTGTAGCGTGTTGAGGAATCTTCGATTTCGAAAGCGATTTGGATTTCGATTTGGCCATTCAACTTCATAGGCGTCTCTCATCGGTCCTGACCACGGTCCTTCGTTCAGCATTTGCAGGACTGTTTCTTTCACTACTTCCTTGCGTGGCCTCTGCTGCGGATTGGGAAACCTTGGAAGGGGTCCGCTTGGATCGAGGTTCTTTCGCTGATGGAGACTCTTTCCGGGTGCGCTACGACGGGGAAGAGTATACCTTCCGGCTCTTTTACGTAGATACTCCGGAGACAAATGATCGCTATCCGGAACGAGTGCAGGGACAGGCCCGCTACTTTTCAATTTCATCCAGAAAGGCTATGGAATTGGGAGAAGAAGCGGCTGATTTCGTACAGGATTTCCTTTCTGGATCATTTACGGTTTACACCGATTGGAGCGACGGCTGGGGGGCCACCACACGCTATCGTGCAATCGTTGAGAAAGATGGGAAAAACCTTGCTGAAGAACTGGTTCAGCGAGGTCTGGCGCGAGCTTCCGGTTTTGTGCCGGATACGCCATGGCCCGGTCTCAGCGGAACCGTTTGGGAATACCGTTCTGAATTGGAGGAAATGGAACGACAAGCCAAACGAAGAGGAGTTGGTGGATGGTCTGAACAAGCAAAACCAGCGATAGGTGAGGATCGAGATCTCACGAATCCGAACGGGTTGGTTGACATCAATTCTGCTGATCAGGACGCTCTTGAAGCCTTACCAAGAATAGGACCTGTTCTCGCTTCAAGGATCATATCGATGCGTCCCTTCTTTAGCCTCGAAGAGCTTGAGTATGTCTCAGGGATCTCGTTTGGCACCATCGAGGATCTTAGGCCCTTAGTCATCGTAATTCCACCCCCGCTCATCCCCAACACGGCAAATTACCTTCGCGAAAACGCACGATTCTATTTGGATTCTTCGATCCGGGTTCAGGTCGAGCGACTGGATCCCCTAAAAGATGCGGCACCGGAAGGATTTTCAGTAGCAGATGCCTATACAATCGGCGAAGGAACGAGAGGGGGTAAGATGCGCCTTTTTGCCCCCACACAGAATATGAAATTTGCGGTGCAAAGATTTTCTCAGTCGGCAACACCACTCGAGATTCGTGCCTGGCTGCGGGACTACGAAGGCGAGCTGATCCTCGTGATCTATCCATAGGTCGGAATGGAGATTCTATGGCAACACGATCTTTCTTGGAAGAGGACGGGTGGAGGGTTAATCGGCGTCGATGAAGCGGGCCGAGGTTGCTTGGCCGGCCCGGTGTTTGCTGCGGCCGTCTACCTACCCGAATCACTCTTTTCCATGCCGTGGACGGCACTTGCCGCTCCACACGTCGACGATTCAAAAAAGCTCTCTGAGAAAGAGCGGGGAGTCGCTCGCGACTATTTATCGAATCAAGGAGCATCTCTGGGAATTCTCTCATCGGTGGGAGTCTCCACTGTCGCTGAGATAGAAGAGCACAACATTCTTGGAGCAACTACACTAGCAATGAGCAAAGCCCTCAAAGCGCTCTCGGTTCCACTTCAAGCCGAAGAGCAATCTCTGTTCGAAAGAACCGCTCATACCTACCCATCCATTCTTGTTGATGGACGACCGCTGAAAAAGTTCCCTTTTTCTCATGAAGCACTCGTCAAAGGTGATAGCCGATCACTAGCCATCGCTTTAGCCTCTGTAGTTGCAAAAGTTGGACGGGACCGCTGGATGTCTCAGGCCAGCAAGTCTTACCCTCAGTACGGGTGGGAGCGGAACAAAGGATATGGAACCGCAGTGCATCGCCGAGCCCTGCTGGAACACGGACCATCCCCGCAGCACAGAAGACTCTTTCTAAGAAAGATTCTTCAAGAGCAGTGACCAACGGTGCCGCACTTCGAACCGCGTATCAGTTGGAAGGAACAAATCCAATCGAACCGCTCTCCAGTTGACGGCCTGAAGTTTCTGGGTTTTTCTCCCGCAAGTGACGGAGGAGCCATCCATTATTACTGTTGTTTGCACTGCGAACACTTGCCGTAGTCCAATGGCCGCCGGGCTTCTCCGCCACGCACTTGATGGTGAGGACAACAAGCCGCCCTTCCGGGTAGACTCAGCTGGCATCGCTTCTCAGCCTGGAACGAAAGCCTCGGAGAACTCGATTATCGCCATGAAAAAGGTAGGAATCGACCTCTCTAAGCACAAGAGCTCTCAATTGACCCCCGAGCAAATCACCCAATCTGCAGCTGTCTTTTGTATGACTTCCGCGCACCTCCGCATGATAGAGGCTCTTTTTCCCACTCACAACGGCCAACTACGCCTCTTTCGCGAGTATGCCTCGTCTGGAAGTAAGGAAGTTCCCGACCCGTTCGGAGGAGACCTCGACGAATATGTGAAGTGTCGCGATAGTTTGCTGGATGCCATTCCCGGTATGCTTCGCTTTCTTTACCAAGAGGTCTTCCCACAAAGAGGAGGTTGAAAATTCCACGTCTCCCCGCATAGTCGTTTTTTTAACTAAATGAGCAGAGATACCGACACTTCTATTCCCACTCTATCGTCTGAGTCGCTGGCAAACCTGGACCCAGAGCTTTACCACGTCCTCGTAGAGGAACGTGAGCGGCAACAGTGCCACATTGAGCTAATTGCATCAGAAAACTTTACTCTGCCGGCGGTAATCGAGGCGACCGGAAGCGTTCTCACGAACAAATACGCGGAGGGCTATCCCGGAAGGCGCTACTACGGCGGTTGCGATGTGGTGGACCGCGCGGAGACCTTCGCTATCGAAAGAGCCAAGAAACTGTTTGGAGCGGATCATGCAAATGTGCAGCCCCATGCGGGTAGTCAGGCGAATGCAGCGGTCTATTTGGCTTCCCTCGACGCTGGAGATCGGATCTTAACGATGAACCTCTCAGACGGTGGGCACCTTACCCATGGTCATCCTATGAACTTCAGTGGAAAGCTTTATACCGTCGAAAACTATGGTGTAGAGCCGGAGACCGGTCGCATAGACTATGATAAGGTAGCTGCTCGCGCGAAGGAGTTTCAGCCAAAAATGATCACCGTGGGTGCCTCTGCCTATGCGCGCGAAATCGATTTTGGCCGGATGGGAGAAATCGCAAGGGAGAACGGAGCGTTGCTTCTTGCCGACATCGCGCACATCGCAGGTCTTGTGGCTGCGGGGGAACATCCATCCCCAGTCCCCCACGCAGATTTCGTGACGACCACGACTCACAAAACACTGCGTGGACCGCGGGGGGGTCTCATTCTCTGCAAAGAAGAATGGGCAAAGAAAATCGACTCGGCTGTTTTTCCAGGTACTCAAGGCGGACCGCTCATGCACGTGATCGCGGCGAAGGCGGTCTGCTTTGGCGAAGCCATGAAAGACGAATTCAAGGCTTATCAAGCGGAGGTGAAAGCAAACGCTAAAACTCTTGCGGCCTTTCTGGCGGATAATGGGCATACTCTCGTGAGCGGCGGAACGGACAATCACCTTTGCCTGATCGACCTGAGAGGGACCGACCCGGAACTAACGGGAAAGATTGCTCAAAACCGTTTGGACGAGGCCAACATCACCACCAACCGAAATACGGTTCCCGGTGAGACTCGGAGTCCTTTTCAGACCAGCGGGCTACGGCTGGGGACACCTGCCGTGACCAGTCGAGGAATGGGTGAAGAGGAAATGATAGCGATCGGGGGCGCGATCGACACAGTCCTCCGAGCACCTGACAGCAGCGACGCGGTCAGGGAGGCCAAAGAGATTGCTCTGGAACTTTGCAGCCGCTTTCCGCTGCCCTACGGCGGATCGTCCTGACCGGGAGCGATTTTAGCCAAATACAAGACGCTCGGTGCAAGGTCGGGTGCAATTTCCTTTACCCCTGAATCGTGCTGAGAGGCTGTAGCTGCGCTTTAACGAGCAAACATGAAAACGGGCCGTCCTTACAAACTGACCACTAAAATCGAAGCCCAAACGATTACGTAAAGGCTCGGCATTAGAAACCGCGCCAAAAAATTCCCTGACTTCCAAAGCCTTTCGTTCCCATTGATCTTGGCCCTTTCGAAAGCAATGACGGTGGCGACGCAAATTCCTGTCATCAGGTAACCGGAGATGATCAACTGATCCATCAAGGTCAGGTAAGGAACTCTTGGGAGTTGTCTCGAGACGAAAAAACTAAAGGCGACCGCCGTCAGATTTGCTGAGAAAACGATACTAACCCGGCGATCCAACGCGTCATTCTCCATCCAGAACACACAGGTCGAAAGAAGAAGAAAAAACGAAAAAGGTAGGAAAATCCGGGTGAAGTAGAAAAACATCTTTCGTTCCACGTCATACGTGAAGACTGCTTCAGAGAAAACCGTTTCTTCTCGGACTTCCTTCCGGTGTAATACCTCCGCGGAATGGTCGACTACCTCCCACTCGACAACATGATCTATTACTGCAGCATCCACCACACTCTGTTCCCGATTGATGGCCCAAACTAGCTGGTCCTCTGGGTGGGCGAACGATTCGATTGCAATCTTCAATTGCTGGGAATCCCGTGGAAATTTACGAAGGTCGTAACTGCTCTGGAAGCTCGCATCAAAGATCTCCCGGTATTCTCTCTCTCCGGAAGTCTTGAGAATCAGCTCTCGATTCTCCACTGTCCGCGCGCCAATCGCATTAATGAATTCAACTTGAGGCCACCAAATGTTCTCCAATTTTGCCAGAGCTTGTGAACCCAAAAGCGTCTGCTCCACCGGCTGATCCACATTCTCCAGACGGATATCCGGATCGATCCAACGAAGCGAAAGAAAACCACGAGCCCGAAAGCTTTGGCTTGGTTCATTGACTTCCAGAAGGTCGAGAAGTGTTACTGCAATTGAAACCTCAGTCGCTGACTGACCACTATCTGGCAATTCTGTCGACTCAGAGACAGAGGAGTTGGCAATCGCGAAAAGCCCTACAAAGAGAGCCTGCAAGAGTGTTTTTGGTTTCATCTATCCAACTGTCATTGAAGGAGCACCCCCACTGTTCTCACTAGTATCACTTAGGAGCAAAGAGAAAAGATCCCAGATGGGATCAAAAACTCAAACACCAGTATTGCGGACCAACCCTCATTACGAAAGGCCAGAACCAGAAACGAAACGACCTCAGGGGGGAATAAAACCCCGTCGATCGACCATAGGCTTGCCTCCAAGCTGGTCATCGCGGAGCCTTCGGAAGTGAAACCGACTCTTGTCATTCTCGCGGCTGGAATGGGAAGCCGCTATGGTGGACTCAAACAAATCGACGCAATGGGTCCCAGTGGCGAGATCATGCTCGACTATTCCGTAACCGACGCCTCAGCCGCTGGTTTCCGCAAAGTTGTCTTTGTTATCCGAAGGGACATTGAATCGGCTTTCCGCGAAGTTGTCGGAGATCGTTTTCTCTCTCAGGTAGAGGTTGAATATGTGTTCCAGGATCTAGGCGATCTTCCCCCTGATTTTTCCGTCCCGAAGGACCGGGTGAAGCCATGGGGAACGGCCCATGCGGTCCGAGCCGCGCGCTCCCTCATCAATGAGCCTTTCGCCGTGATCAACGCTGATGATTTTTACGGGAGGGAAGCCTACCAGACGCTCGCCGACTGGCTCATCGAACAAGATCCCGGCCAGATCGCAGCCGCGATGGTCTCCTACCCTCTCGGCAACACTCTCTCAGACTTTGGGGTCGTCAATCGTGGGATTTGCTCCGTTGAACATCATCTTCTTCAACGAATTGAGGAGTTCGAAGAAATCAGTCGGGACGAGGACCAAATTCTCCGGGGAACCCCACCCCATCAACCGCGAATAGAACTGGATGAAAACGCTTCTGTCTCCCTGAATTTTTGGGGATTCACCCCGGCTGTGTTCCCACTCCTTGAGCAGGATTTTAAGGATTTTCTAACCGAAAGATCGAAGGACCCCAAATCGGAATGGTATCTGCCAGAAGCTGTGGATCGTTGGATCCGTTCAGGCCTGGTTCAATGCCCTGTCCTTGAAAGTAATAGTCAATGGTTCGGCGTAACCTATCCAGAAGACAAGGAGCGAGTCCAAATACACCTTCGCCGATTGACTGAACGGTAGGACCAGACGGCTTCATGAGTGGCAGGCCCGCAGGGATTCGAACCCCGACAAGCAGTACCAAAAACTGCGGTGCTACCATTACACCACGGGCCTGCAGCTCAACCCCAACGAGACTCACTTTTGGTTGTAGGGTCAAGCCGGCAATCCGCTTACTAGCTACGCGAAAGACTATCGAAGCGACAAACAGTATCAAAACTTTGAATTATTCAAATTATGACTTGAATTCCTGTTTTACATAAATAATGTATACTTATGCTGATTCGGCGGCAAATAGAAGAGGAACTGCGAAGGGTGCTCGAAGAGTATCCTGTAGTAACCGTTCTTGGGCCACGACAGGCGGGAAAGACTACTCTGGTTAGAACAGCACTCGAAGATTACCCATATTCTAATTTGGAAGACCCAGAAACCCGTGAAATCGCTCGAAACGACCCTAAAGCCTATCTGAAGCAATTTTCAGAGAAAGTCATTATTGACGAAATCCAGCGTGCTCCAGAGTTACTGAGTTACATTCAAGTTGAAGTCGATTCCGTATCGGAAAATGGCCGTTTCGTTCTTACGGGTTCACATCAACTCAGCCTGCGGGAGGCGATTTCGCAGTCACTTGCCGGTCGAACCGCCATCCTGAATCTACTGCCTTTTTCTATCAATGAACTACGCAGTGATGGAATCGAATTCGAACGCTTCGAAGACTACTGTTTCACTGGCTTTATGCCGCGCATTTATGAGAAAAAACAGCGACCGAGCACAGCCTACGCGAACTACTATCAGACTTATGTCGAACGTGACGTCCGTCAGCTGATCAATCTCAAGGATGCCAGCCTCTTTGAAAAAACACTAAAGTTACTTGCTGGAAGAACGGGTCAGATCTTTGACTACAGCTCCCTGGCCAACGATGTGGGTGTCGATGCAAAGACAATACGGAACTGGACCTCTATCCTCGAAGCTTCGTTCATCCTCTTTAAGCTACCGCCGTACTTTGAGAACTTCGGGAAACGGATAATCAAAAGTCCGAAGTATTTTTTTACGGATGTTGGCTTGCTCTGCTACCTATTAGGCATACGCGAGCCCCAACAGGTGACACGCGACCCGTTGGTTGGCCAAATCTTTGAGAACATGGCTGTCATTGATTATCTGAAAAACCATTACAACAAAGGCCGGGTAGCCGGGCTTTACTACTTCAGAGATAGCAATGGCAATGAAGTCGATCTCTTAATTCAATTAGGCCGATCCCTTCAGGCAATCGAGATCAAAGCTGCAGCTACATTCAAAATAGAGCACCTCAAAGGAATCAGTAGATTTAAGGATCTCACAGACAAAGTCTGTTCAAGCTACTTAATCTACTCAGGCAAGGCCCATCAACTCAGTGAGTCCATTGAAGCGATCCATTTTAAAGACATTGGATCACTCCCATAAGATTGCTGCTGAATCGGCTCTGTAGTCTAAATCGCTTGAAAAATTCGTCCTTGATCTTGTAAGCAGCGCGAAACTTCGATCAAAGCCTTTTACGCTATTTAGCCACGACTGCAGGTTTTGAGTTACTTCCCAAGAATCGATCGACCTTACTCGACACGATCACCCCGTAATTGATGGTTCCGAGCCAACCGGACATGATGATTCCGACGCTTCCGGCATGATACAGGCCAGGCACTTTCTCAGGGAGGTCCATTGATACCTGAAGTCCTTCAAATTTTGTGCCAAAGGAGGTGCCTCCGATATGTCGGGTGTAATGGTTCACGGTTCGAGGGGTTGCCGCCTCCACATGGTCCAGCTTATCCCGGATTCCCGGAAGATACTTTTCCAAAGACAGGATGGACTCCTCGCACAAACGGTCCTTCTCGATTTGGTAGGCTTTCTCGTCGAGATCTGACCAATCCGACCACTTTGCATTGAGAGAGGCAACCACCGAATAGCGAGGAGGATCCAAATGTGGACGCATGTCCGGATAATAGACTGAGAAAGTCCGACTAGTCGTGTTGATATCCGTCAGTTCATCGCTCGAAAACTTTTCAGCTTCGGAGGTGAAAACAAGGTCCCCGATGTTCTCAATAGATTCGCCCTTCCGTAAGCCCATGTAGACCTGACAGGAACTCGTGTTGACCCGGACTCCGCGAACCGCATCCGCGTATTCGTCATCCAGATACTCATCCCCCACCAAACGCAGCGTGGTGTTCTTGACGTTGGCATTGGAAACAACGGCTTTTGCTGGAATGAATCTACCGTTTGCAGTCACACCCCTGACAACAGGCTTCCCGGCTACTTCCTCTACTTCAATTTTCTCAACTAAAACCTTCTTCCGAATATCAACGCCATTGGCCTTAAGCTCCTCTTCCATCTTTCCAACAAGAACGTCGGTGCCACCTTGAAAGGTAAACACCCCTTTACTCATGAAATTCGAGAAAACGATTCCAAAAGTAATCGCCGGATCTTCTTCCGAAGAACCGTTCGCATAGGCAATCGGTTCCATCAGCAAACGTTTTACATCTGAACGCCCTGGGAAAAATTCCTCAAACAACTCGCCGGTAGTCCGATTGTCCTGATCATAAAAGTTCATCGCCCTCAGGTGCTCAAAGAAAGCCTCAACCGTAGATCGGGAAATCTTGAACTCCTCTTCCAGAATTCGACTGAAGTCGTCCCGGGCAAACGTTGTCCAGACGTCAAACTGGGGATTAATAAACCTCACGTCCCTTAGCTGGACGATCGAATCCGCGATCTCCTTGGTCCAATATTTACGGCAGGACTTCAGCATCCCGTGAGGAAAGCCATGAAGCGAAATGTCGAAGATGTGACCTCTGGGACGTTTAAACCAAGTAGCGAGGCCACCCAGCTGGTAATGATGCTCCAAGACTAAAACCGAATGCCCAGCCTTCGCCAGTGTGTTAGCGGCAGTCAAACCGCCAAGTCCGCTGCCGATCACGATGACATCGTATTCGTCCTTAATTCCTTTTAACCGATCCAGAGGCATCCAAGAAAACCAACTATCAAACCGTGACAGCGCAAGTGTGGAAGAAGGAGTCCATCAATCAGTTCCTCTTCCTCCATCCCCTTCGACGGTGGCACCGATGGTCCCATCATGAAACTGAAGGGAAACCTGTCGCTCACTCCGACAATGCTCGCTTCTGGTGATCGGTTTTCCAGAAGAGTCCCGCACGATCACGAAGCCTCTCTTCAGGTTATGGGCCAAACCACCGCTTCGCAGTGACCTGAGCTGCACGGACAACGCTTCCTTTTTGGACTCAAATCGGCGCTGAACGATGAGCTTTAAACGGCGCTGAATCTCCTCTTTCTCTTTCTGCCGCACTCCCAAAATCTTAGTTGGATCATAAATGGCAAGCTGCTTTCGAGCCTGCGCCAAAGACACCCAGGAATACTGCAACTTCCCGTCAACTGCTCGCACCAATCGGTCCCGAAAATCATCAAGCCGCTGGCTGTTGGATTCCAATCGCCTGACCAGGGGTCTCAGACTAAGCCGCTCCTCTATTTGGCCGACCGCTGTAGTCCGCTTCTGGATGGAATGCCGTGTCGCGCGAAGAAGCAGTTGACCAGACTGGCTCAAACGACGATTGAAAACGGAAATCAAGCTACTAATCCATTCTGCGGCTCCAGTGGGAGTTTCCCGACGCAGATCGGCGACAAAGTCGGTCAGTACCACATCAGTTTCGTGCCCGATTGCGGAAATAGTAGCGACAGGACAAGCCGCCAGAGCCCTAGCGATCTTCTCGTCATTGAAACACCAAAGGTCCTCAAGACTACCCCCGCCTCTAGCTAAGACCAAAAGATCGAGTTCCTCCATGGAACCTGCCCTCTCGATTTGGCGAATCAGTTTTGGAATGGCGGCATTGCCTTGGACCGCGGAAGGAAAGATGCGAAGGTTCCCTCTCCATTCCATTCGCTCGAAAACGCTGATCATATCACGGATCGCCGCGCCACTTGGAGAGGTGATCACGCCTACAGTCAGAGGATATTCCGGAAGGGATTTCTTTCGTGCTTCTTCAAAAAGTCCCTCCTTTCGCAGTCTTTCCTTGAGTGCTTCAAATTCCCGCTGTAGACGACCAACTCCATCCTCCAAAAGTTCTCGCACGATGACCTGATAAGAACCTCGGGGCTCGTAAACAGAAACCTCGCCGAACGCTACCACCTGCTTTCCGTCGGCAGGTTCACACTCGACCCGAAGAGCGTTGCCCCGGAAAAGAACCGATGAGATCTGGCCACCCTCATCTTTGAGGGAGAAATAACAGTGTCCGCTCGGTTGCCGCCTAAGATTCGAAATTTCTCCCCTCACCCAGACTGTAGGAAAACTCCTCTCCACCACCTCTTTAATTTGCCGGTTCAGGTCTGAAACCGAGATAGCGTTCTCCGGTCCCATCATCATTCGGACGGTAAAGAGTCCGACCCTCCTTCGGCCGCGAATTCTTTAGAAACCTCAACCAGGTCAGGATCAGTCTGCAATTTCCTTCGAAGCCACTTAACGCCAAAAAGGAAGAGAAGAAGGACAAAGACTGCTATCAGAATGATCACGAAGTTTCCTTCAAGAATCGCTCCTGCGGTAAATGCGATTCCAAAGGCAATAGGAACCTGCGTCGTCCAACTGGCGATCAGGTAGTAACGAAGAGGGACCCGCAACAGCCCCAGAGTATAGTTTTGGATGCATAACGGCAGGACGGGAGTCACTCGGACTAAAAACGAAAACTTTAAGTGATCTTGCGAGGGAATCTTCGGTAGAGAGAATCCGAATTTGGAGAGAAAGAAATTCGCCACACGATGGAGGGGCCCAACCGTGAGAAAGTAACACCACAAAATATTCAAGGCTACAGCACTGGAAGCGACGAGCGCACCCATCACCTCTCCCATTGGCTCAGCGTAGACCAGCCCTGCTAGGACGAGCATCGGACTTTGAGGAACAAAAAAGGCCGGCAAAACAACCATAGCCCCGTAAAGGATGACCGGATGTTCTCCCAGCTTGTCCGACAAATCCTCTAGGACCGTTAAAGCACCGTCGACCGCCGCAGAAGGCAGTAGGAGCAGAACTAGCCCGATCGCACAAACGAGAGCCGCCGCCAGCAATGCGGCCGTTCTCAGCTTACGATTCACCAGAAACCGGGAGACTCTCCTTCAACAACCGGATCTCGTCCCTCAAACGGGCGGCTTCCTCAAAATCCTCGGTCTTTATGGCCTGATTGAGTTCAGACGAAAGTAAATCGATCCGCTCCCTCATAAGCTCGTCGGTCAGTAGTCCGGAAGGAACCTTTCCCACGTGTCTTTCCCCTTTGTGCATTTTTCGCAGGAGACCCGGAAGAAACGGTCCGAAAGCGGCGTAACACCCAGGACAGCCAAAACGTCCTGTTTCCTCAAACTTTTCCTTGGAACAACCGCAATCGGGGCACTCGATCGATATGCGATTTTTCACCCGGCCCAAACTTTCACCATCAGGGATCAAAGAATAACCAGAATCCTTGAGGACCGAAGCACCAGGGTCGCTCTTCTCCAAAGTGGAGGAAAAGACTTTTCCGCCAATGATTTTCGTCAGGTAGATCTTCGGGAGATTTGATGATTCTGTAGTATTATCCGCCACAGCCTGCAATTTCGTCGATCTGATGAAGCCTGTCAATCGACTCTAAGCAGCTAAAAAAGAGCCGAATCCGGGAAAATACTGGAAAAATCACAATTTTTTAAATTTTCACTTGCAAACTGACCCTAAGAACACTTTTCTCTCCGTCATAACAAACTTTCTCTCGTAAAGAGAGATTGGGGTAACAATAAAGCAGAAAGCTAATAGGGGCGCGGTTTTGGGGTAGACCGCGCCCCTTCTTTTTATCCTTTTGAAAGGACTCATCGACGGTGTTTTCGGTATTTCTTCCTCCGCTTTTTCAAGCCGCCTCTCCTGGTTGGGCCATCCGATAAACTCACCTCTCCCTCCCTCAGAGCCTTGATCTGGTCTCTCAAAACGGCCGCTCTCTCAAATTCGAGATCGAGTGAGGCTTGATTCATATCTTCCTCCAGCTCAGCAATTACTGCAGCAACTTCCCGATCATCGCTCCCTTCGCCAACCGCCAGCGCGAAGGATTCATCCTTTGTAGTCCCGCCGTTCCGCAAAAGACTGGACTGATCGTTTCGGCGAACGCCCTTGGGCGTGATGTTATGCTCTTTATTGTGGGCCAATTGCTTCTCCCGTCGATACCGGGTCACCTCTACCGCCCTCTCCAGAGAACCTGTAAGAGCATCGGCATAGAGAATGACACGCCCTTTCTCATGCCTAGCCGCCCTCCCGGCAGTCTGGATTAAGCTGGTTTCGCTTCTAAGAAAACCCTCCTTGTCCGCATCCAGAATCACGACCAACGCCACCTCCGGTAGGTCCAAGCCTTCCCGTAGAAGGTTGACTCCCACAAGAACGTCAAAATCTCCTGCTCGTAGACGTCGGAGAATCTCCACTCGCTCAATCGCATCAATATCAGAGTGAAGGTATTCTACAGCGATTCCATCCTCCGCTATGAACGAGGCAATGTCCTCAGACATTCGCTTGGTGAGAGTTGTCACCAGAGTCCGGTCTCCAGCCTCTTTGGTTTTGCGGATCTCTGCCATCGTATCTTCTACCTGTCCCTTGAGTGGACGGATTTCCATGATCGGATCCACCAGTCCGGTAGGGCGAATCACCTGCTCTGCGATCACTTCGGATACTTCAAGTTCGTAGGATGCCGGAGTAGCTGAAACAAAGAGAGTTTGTCCGGTCACATTCCTGAACTCCTCTGGCTGCAACGGCCGATTATCGAGAGCAGAGGGCAACCTAAATCCAAAATCAACGAGCCGGCTTTTTCTCGAGCGGTCACCGTTATACATGGCACCAATTTGAGGCATGGTCACGTGACTCTCGTCCAGGATCAGAAGAAAATCATCCGGAAAGAAGTCGATGAGGCAAAAAGGCCTTTCTCCCGGTTTTCGGCCACTCAGGTGGCGGGAGTAATTCTCGATTCCACTGCAAAACCCAATCTCCTCCAGCATTTCCAAATCATACTCAGTCCGCATCCTGACACGCTGTGCCTCAAGAAGTCGCTGCTCCTTCTCAAATTCATCCACCCGGTCATCCAGCTCTTCCCGTATTCCCTTTACTGCATCTTTCAGTTTGTTGCGGGGCGTGATGTATTGATTTGCAGGATACAGGTAAAAATAGCCGTAGGGTTCACCCGTTTCTCCTGTCAAAGGATCCAGCGGACGAACCGATTCCACCTCGTCGCCCCAAAATTCGACCCTGATCGCACTCTCGAGATAGGCAGGAAAAACGTCGACAATCTCTCCCCTCGCACGGAACTTTCCTCGGGTCAGTTCAATGTCATTCCGCTCGTAAAGGTTCTCGACGAGCCGCTCAAGAAATGCATCGCGCCCCAGCTCATCTCCGGTTCTGATTTCTATCATCATCTCCCTGAAATCTTCCGGACTTCCGAGGCCGTAGATACAGGATACACTGGCAACGACAACCACATCTCGACGGCTTAGAAGAGCACTCGTAGTCGAGATCCGGAGCCTTTCAATATCCTCGTTGATCGACGAGTCTTTTTCAATGTAGGTGTCGGTCTGTGGAACGTAAGCCTCCGGTTGATAGTAATCGTAATAGCTCACAAAATATTCGACCGCGTTTTCCGGAAAAAAACCCTTAAACTCCGAGTAGAGCTGAGCAGCGAGGGTTTTGTTGTGCGAAATCACAAGGGTCGGCCGATTCAGCCGCTGGATAAGATTCGCCATCGTGAAGGTTTTTCCAGATCCCGTCACCCCCACCAAAGTCTGATAGCGATTCCCCTTTCGGATGGATTCTTCCAGCTTTCCGATAGCGACTGGCTGATCTCCAGTTGGCTCGTAGTCGGAATGTAGGCGGAAGTTTTCCATCACCAGGATCATGCTTGATTTGCGACTATGGTCAATCGGCTCCGGACCACTTCCACATCGTTTTCCGAAGTCTCCTTGATCACCAGTGCTCAAGAGGATATCCAAGAAGAATGGCGACAAAAGTGATGACGATTCTCGAATCTGGGTTCGAAGAAATTGAAGCGATTACCCCTGTTGATCTTCTGCGCCGAGCGGGAGTCGAAGTGAATTTGGTATCCGTAGGAGAGGTTCTCACCGTAAAGGGAAAAACGGGAGTTTGCGTTCAAGCCGAACGGCTCTTGCGAGACTGTGACACGAATGATTATGAAATTCTCTTTCTCCCGGGAGGTCCCGCCGTTCAAAAGCTGCGAACGAACCCTAAAATTTTGGAGTTGGTTCGATCTTTCCACGAGAATGAACTTTTGATCGCCGCTATTTGTGCAGCATCGCTTATCTTGAAAGACGCCGGGGTCCTTTCTGATCGGTCATTCACTGCTCACCCATCAACTTTGGATGAACTTCCTTCCGCTAGTAAGGATGCTGTAGTCGTAGACCGTAATTTGATTACCTCTCAAGGGGCTGGAACGGCTGTGGAGTTCGGACTCACCATAATCCGCTCCCTTCTCGGACAGGAGAAGAGAAACGAGATCGCTGACTCCATCTGCTTTTCGGCAAATGAAAATTGATCGGTTTTAGACCATACCGACCGTTGCCAATTTGAAGAACAGGTATGGGGCAGAGCGACCGTCTCAATCCCTATCCTAGGTCCAATTTTTTATGCGGGGTATTAGGGGGGAGAGGGACGGGTTCTGTCCCGTCCAAATCGTTTTGGCTGGGCTACCACTCCAGCGCGCGGACCACGCGGAGGTGGTCCCTCCCGAAATACTAATGAGCTTACCCCGTGGCTTTATGAAACCGCGCTGCACACAAAGCATGATCGCAAGAATCGAAATCGAAATCGGTATCGCTATCGAATGCTCTCGAGACCCGATTTCGATCCCGATATCGAATCCCGAGTAGGTTCTATTTAAGCAGCGAAATAATAATTGCACCCCTATCCTACTCGAAAGCTCTCCGACTTGCCAAAGACTCTAATTGGGTCAATCCTCCGCTGTTTGGGATGAGCATTGAGCATTTTGATTTTCTTGTTCTAGGCGGTGGGAGTGCTGGATATAACGCTGCAGCATTGGCGAGAAAGCACCTGCCGAAGGTAGCGATCGTAGATGGCAGCGAAGAGCTGGGCGGCCTCTGTATCCTGCGGGGATGTATGCCCTCAAAAACGCTTTTGTATGCGGCAGACGTGCTGCATCTCGCGAGTGAAGGGCATAAATTCGGGCTCAACATCCCGGACCCACAAGTGGACATGAAGGCACTTCACAACAGGAAGAAGCAGATCATCGGGGAGTTCGCGAGCTACCGAAGGTCCCAGATCGAATCTGACCGCTTCAGCCTTTTTAGGCAGAATGGTCGGTTGGGGCCTGATCGGACAATCTTATTGGATGACGGAAAGACCATTCGAGCAGACCGGATTCTCCTCTCGACGGGTTCGGAGATTGCCGTTCCCGGGGTTCCCGGACTGGCGGAAACACCGACTCTAACGAGTGACGATATTCTGGAGCTCGATTCGGTCCCTGAATCTGTAATTGTCCTCGGGGGTGGTATTGTTGCCTGCGAGTTAGCTCAGTTTCTCAACAGAATCGGCACGAAAGTGACCATGATTCAAAGGAGCCCGCACATTCTTTCGGATGTGGAGCCGGATATGGCAACGGTTTTGGAAGAAAGCCTAATCGACGAAGGTATCGATCTTTTTACAGACACAAAGATCGTTAACATTGAGTCCAAAGAGAAGAGAGTTTCCGTCCAGTTCTTGTTCGGCGGTCGTGTCGAGGTTGTGCAGGCGGACTCGCTGTTCAATGCGCTAGGGCGCAAGCCAAGAACAAGTGGCCTCGGGTTTGAAACACAAGGAATTGTTCTTCGCGACAGTGGGCACATTCAAACCAACGAATGCCAGATGACTTCGTTGGATTCCGTTTACGCTGCGGGCGACTGCACAGGACCGCATGAACTCGTTCATGTTGCCATTCAGCAGGCAGAGGTTGCGGTTCGCCATTCTCTCGGTCTTGAGCCTAGGCCAGTTGATTACGACAAGATCCTTTCAGTGATCTTCACGGACCCTCAGGTGGCATCCATTGGTCCACCAAAAAAAGACCTCGAAAAGAAATTCGGAGACTCTCTTGCAGTTGCCGATTATCCTTTCTCCGACCACGGGCGCTCTATTCTAATGGAAGCTAAGCGGGGTTATGTGCGACTATACAGTAACAAAGAAGATGGTAAGATCGTGCGAGCCGAGTGCGTTGGAAAAGATGCCGGCGAACTGATTCATTCAATGGCAGTTGCTATTGGCACGGGTGCTACCGTTCAGGAAACACTGGAAGCACCTTGGTATCACCCGACCCTATCAGAGATCTGGACCTATCCACTGGAAGATCTGGCAGGCTGACCTTCAAGAGCACGTTGCCCTTCCGAGAAGGAGAGAACTCGCTAACGTTGCGGACTCAACAGAGCAGGGCTTCGTTCCGCAAGAGCCTTAGGCGAAAGTACCGTAATCGGTCGTTTAATACGAGCCTTCCGCATTCGTACCCACTCACTTTTTTGAGGAGTAGTTCACAAGTGCCTTCACCACCTCAGGGGTAAGCAAAGTGGCACCGTTTTGAAGAGCGGTTTTGCCAGCAACATTCTCGGCAATGTCGAGAGCGACCCCGTTCCTTGCATCAGCAAGAATGATCTCTCCCGTCTTAGGATCGGTGACCTGAATCTCGACTCGTGCGGTGCAAGAAAGAAGATTCCTGAAACGCATTCCAAATTCACTGAACGCTTCACCCGTGATCAGAACATCAGCCTCGTTCTTGGATTGGTCGGAAAGAACCGTGAATCCGCTCGCCTTGAGAAGTCTTATGAGCTCGGTTTGAGCTGCGGGGTCGGGAATGCGACGACCGATATGTTCTTCGGGTATATACACGTTTACACTTGGGAGAGTGCGCCCCTCAGTTAGGGCCCGAAGCTCTGAAATGAGTTCATCCGAACCGGTTGAGTCGACCACAAGAGACTCCCGGTTGTCGGTAATAACGCTAGTCAGATCCTTCGCTAGAGTTGCTACGATTTCGTCTGGATTATCGCCGCGTTGCATTTTTGATTTGGAGCCAAAGACCCTTGATGTTTCGGTGCTAAAAGCCTTGGCGACAAGATAGGTTGTGTCGCTAACGTCCAGAATCCTCCCCATAATAATGACTTGGGCTCCGGTGAGGTTGCCGATTTGTGCTGCTGTGGCGGGGTCGACGGCACCGGAAAGTCCAATCTCCTGTTCGCTCAGGATCTTGGCGAGGTCTGCTCTTTCTACAACTGCGAGTTGGTCATCAAAGCTGAGGTCGACGGCAAGCAGGGTCGCAAGATCACGTCCATATTCCGCGTTGACCTCGTTATCAGTCTCGAAGTCAAGAACCGCAACGCTAACAGGATTTGCCAGTAAGGAGAAAGAGAGACCCAAGAAGCCAACGAGGGCGATAGCGGTCTGAGGATTAAAAAAGAGGTTCTTCATTTCTGATGTTTGGTTGATTTTGGTTTGGGACGGTGTTGTTCAAGTCGACTGCGGTTTGAAAAATGAGCATTTCCATAGCTGCATTACCGGTTAAGGAAAGAGCATCCATATAAGAAAAACGGGCTCTATTTCCCTCAACTCTCAGAACCGGGATGCCGGTCGAACGAGGAGCAAAGATAAAAACCCGGCTGGTTGGTCCGGAAGGAGGAGCCCCCTCTTCAAGGAGAAAAGTAAGACCCGAGCTTGCTGTTCTGATTGAGCGGCTCGCTATGAAGTCCTGATAGCGTAGACGGTAACGGTCGAATAGGTCACTGATCGATTCGAGTCGACTATCCAAAAACAACCGGTTCTCAGAAAGTCTTTTGATCAAAGACCTCCGTTCTTCGGCTGGGAAGACTTGGATGGAAAGGGGTGGACCAATCCGAACCCCTCCAGCGAACAATTCGAGAAGCTGCGTCTGCTGAGCTGGAATTTCTCGGGCAGAAATCTCAACGGAAATTTCGGTAAACGGAGATTTCCATTCAATCCCATTCGGTTTCACTGGTTGACCCAAAGGTGCAACCAAATCACCAACAACGAGGCTCCACCGCACTTGATTGACCTCGACCTCTTGTTCTGTTGCGAAGCGAAGGATCAGGTCACCCTCATCGTCATCGTAGAAAGAAACAGCCTGACCGAGGGATTGACCGTTGAACGAGGCAGAGAAGAATTCTGCGGGATCAGCCTTTGCAGATAGTGCCGAAAACAAGAAAACGAGATTGAGAAGAGAACCCTTCATAGCTGTGAAGAAAAGTGGAAAGAAACGAGTCATAAGGATGCAAAAGAGGAAGCTTAGTCACCGATTAAAAATCTCATCCGATCTTCAAAAATCGGGTATAACTGGTCGAAGTGGATAAAGTAAAACCCGAGACTGTTTGAAAGAATCAACCCTTCACCCGCAGCCGAAACAGAAAAGTCAGGCTCATCCAGATTTTTCTCATAGTAACGAGCAGCCTCCGGGAGCTCGTTCGGAATTTCGATCTCTAACCAGCCGGTCAATTCGAGCGGAACATCAATTTCAAATGAAATCTTTCGTTCCCGGTCTTGGTAAACTTCAATAAGCGCTTTCAGAACCCTTTCTTTTGGGTCGTAGTCTGCCCTTCGTAAGAGCATTTCATTGGCTAGCTTGTGAAAGGAGCCAGAGTCTTTCGACTGTCGGGTTTCAAGTTCGTCACGCCGTTTCTTACGTCTCCATTCATCTGTTACCGGGTTGTATACGTGTTTGTTGACTCGTAGAAGATTCCCTGAGATTGGCCCAATTTCATAGAAATTAAAACTATCTGGACGAACGTTGTCCAAAGGACTTTTCGCAGGCGTTCGATTTGAACTCGCCAGCAAAATTTCTCTACCCGATTCGAGGTCTATGCGCGAGACACCACTTGATGTTCTTGTATCCTTTAAAACCTCAAATCGAGCTCCGGCAGCATTCGGCGCTAAGTTGAGGAAAGAATAAAACAATTCTTGGCCAATGATCACGGTATTCTGAATTCCCTCATAGCTCCTTTGGATGTCGGGATCCACTCGTTCCGGATTGATAAAATCCCATTTTCCGTTACCCCGATGAAAGATACCAATTCCAGCTGACTCTTTCTCTCTGGAAAGGTTTGGATATTCGATAAATGAACCTGAGAACAACTTCTCGCCCATGAAATCGCTCGAAACCCTTAACCTTTTTCCAATTGGAAAAAAAATAGCTTCACTGATCGTATCTTGCTCCACGTTGTACCGAAAGACACCGTGATTCCTATCTAAAATCCAGAGTTCCCTTGAAGTTACGCACGTTGAACCATGGAAGAAGAGGAATTCCTGAAGACTTCTTCGCGCGCGTTCGTTCTTCTGGTTCAAAAATTCGCGCGCGAAGAGCGGTGTTTGAAACTGAGAAGTGTAGATCTTTGGAGATTTATCTCTCTCAAGAAAACGAAGTTTTTGATCCTGTAGGGCTCTAACGTAAGCTTCCTCTATAGGCCTTACAACATAGCTGTTAAAGCGATAGACAGTTTTCTCCATGTAGTCTTTGTCTTCGGAACGAATCTTCAATTGCTCTAACGAATCCTCCGAAAGTTCCTTCAAGATTTTCAACTGGTCGAGATCGATACCATTGAGCGGAAAACCATAATCAACAGCCGCTGATCCGGTTTTTGAAGCACTCTGTATTCTCGCCAAATTCATCTGATAGGCCGCTCTTGCATAATCCGGTGACAGAACGCTGCTTACTTCCCCAGGAGGCATCCATGAAATCCTATACGGGCCGTGACTGTTTGAAAGAGAGAGGCTTAGTTCGTATGGACTCGGATACCACATACTCATCGCGTACTCGGGGTAGACTCGGAAGGAGTTTTTCAGTTGTAAGCCCGTATTAATTTCCGGGTCAAAGTTGTTGGCAGAAATTCCCCAGAGCGAGTCGTCGTCAGTCACGAGCTGGAAATAGAGAGGCACCATCGCTTCGCAATCGGCGACTCTGCCTTGATAATCGTGGCGGTCTCTGCGCATTAAAGCGTGTCCGAGATAGCGAGCGTCTGGATTGTCACTATCGATCATACGGAGGGCCATGCGCTGCCAAGCAGTTCCAGGCTGGCCACCAACAGTATTCATTTGCTCCTCGGCAATTCTAAGGAGTGCCGCAAACGTGTTATGCTTACTAAGCGGAGCTTTCATGGCAGATGCCTCGTTCATTCGTTCCTCAAGCTCGCAATACAGCTCGTTTTCGTCTCGGAGTAGATAGGGAAGCGCGAACAGATAACTGTTTAAGATGGTCTGTCGAAGATGAGGATACTGATTCTTCTCCGCGATCTCCAGAAGATCTAAAGATGTCCGCAATACTCCTTCTCGAAGAGTCTCGAGTTCTTTCCGATAGAACTTTTGGTCAGAAACAGTGTTGAGAAATTTCAGAGGCAGAATCGCACCTTTGATTGCCTCGGAAAAATACATAAGGAGGTCTTTTTCCAAAGCACTAAATCCGCTTTTTCTAGCAGCTAGCGGTCGGTAGATGTCCATGATGTCCTGACTAAGAGTAATAAACTGCCTCGCTGTCAGCTCGCGTGGATCCTGCCTTGCCAGCAGAAACGGGGTGCGGTAGGCGATAACTTGTATCGGGCCTCCCCAGCGAATTTCCTCAGCTCTTCCTTTGATCAAATTTTCTGCAAGACCAAGCCTCCTAAGACGCGACAATAGTCGTAGACTTGTTGCTTCCTCGAACCCGTTACCCAAGGCCCAAGCCGCATCAGCAGCATGCTGTGCACTCTCGAACTGGCGAACGCGATACGCCTTTCGGGCCTCAGTAAGATAGAGTTCTGCCTCGTTAACACTTTCCTCTGATTCAGTAACTGAGATTTCCAAAGCCTCTCCGACCTGATCTCGCAGGGATTGTAAAATCTCCCTTGGCTGGCTTGCCTTCCCGCCAGCTGTCAGGACCACCTCCTCGCTGGTCTCGGGTTGTCGCAAACGGAGAGTAATCGAAAGGTTATCACCGACTTGATCAAAGCCTCCATCGATCAGCCAGCCGCTGGAGTAAAAGCGCCGCACATCCTCAGTAAGGATTTTTTCTCCGGCTAGTTGGAGCATGTTCTGGCGATCCAACACAAAAATGTTATCAAGAGAGCCGAGGTAAATGGCTAACGCCCGTGAGAGGATGCGTTCCTGATCAATTGCATTTGGTCCACCTTGGATAGAAGTAATTCGAGGAATCGAGACCAAGGTCAGGCCTTCGGTTCCACTGTGCAGGAGCGGAGCCTTGGTCGTCAAAGTTCGACGTATTTGGCCAACCCATTCACCCATTGTCTCCGTGTCTCCAACTAGAACCCGCAAAACCAATCCGGTGGCGGTCGAGATAATCCGCGCTTCGAGGGTGTCGCCCTCCTGATCAAGCAAAATCAGACAATCAGCTCCTAATAGTTGCCCTGCTTGAATTGAGCTTTCGGCTGAGACCAAACCGGCCCGCTGGAGAGAGATTTCTTTCAAGGCCTGCTGCAATTGAGCTCTTTCGAGAAGCTTGAAACTCGGTTCTTCGGTCAATTCGGCGGTCACCAAGATTTCAGCGGACTCAACCTCGGCTCTACTTGGAATGACCGCGACAGTCACTGGCGGACCGTTGTATACCGGGGATTCTTCTGCTGTTTTCTGGGAGGGATTGTTTAGGATGGAGAGGTCTATCCATTCAACTCCATCTTCGCTGTCCATTGCGACATCCTGCTGACGCCAGATGTGTTCGAATCGGTTGATCTTGGTAAAACTGTAGGGTTCGGGCTCAGGAACACCCGCTTCCAGCAATCGGTCGTAGATCGCAAGATTGCCCGCAAAATCAGCATACTTTATCGCAAGATTGTCGATCTGTGCAGGATCGGCTCCGGCTGATAAGAGAACATTAACAACGCCCAGATTGTTGTCCCGCACTGCTCCAACGAGGGCCGTGTGCGGTTCTGCTCGATTTCCATCTACGTTCATCGACCCACGACTTATGGCGTTAATCTCGGCACCATTCGCAAGAAGCAGTTTGACCATCGCAAGATGGCCTTCGAAGGCGGCGAGAGCCAAAGGGAAATTGCCGTCAGGAGCTCGCTGATTTACGTCAGCCCCGAGATCAATAAGGTAGCGGACCGCCTCAGAGTTGTTAAATTTTGCCGCCAAGGAGAGTGCATCCACATCATCGTGTTCCCAATCCAGCCAATCGGCACCGTTTTCCTCAAGGATCTGAAGGAGCTCCGAATCACCCCAGACCAATGCTGAGAACAAGGGGCTTCTTCCACGGCTGTCTTCATATTCCTCGGGATGGAGAGGTGCTCCCTTCAGGATAAGGTATGCAACCGTATCATTTTTTGATCCCCGAATCGCGAGATTCAAGGGATATTCGTAAGAGGGGAGCATCTGGGTGAAGTCTGCGCCACGGTCGATGAGAAAGCGCGCTACCTCGCCCTGTCCAGCATCGAGGGCATGAAAGAGAGAAGTCCAGTTGCTCCCATCTTGCGCCTCTAGATCGACGCCTTTTTCCAATTCCGCTTTTACTGTTTCCAGATCCCCTAAACGACAGGCTTCCATGAGAGCACGAGCCGAAAGCTCTTTCCCGTGGGCACTGTAGACGGAAAAAAGAATTCCAATCGCGAAGAGGAGAACAAGGGATGGTCTACGCTTAAAGATTTGTTTCATGGACTTGGGGCCTCGTCTCAAACCAGTCGTTTGAGGATCGTTCCGGAACCTAAAAGTGGCAAGGAATTTGTCTCCTTCCGTTTCTTTGAGCTTCAATACCAAATTTCCATCCTGAGCTCCCATTCTTCTAGCTTGATGAAAGGGAAGTGGTTTTACGTTGTCCTTGCATTATAGAACAGCCTAACGCTTCAATTCCAGAGCCGACCGCACCTAGTCTATTCGCCTACCCTATCTTTGGAAACAGGTTTCGAGAAAAAACAGATTATCTCTTAGGCCAAATGCCGCTTCTCACTAGTGCTCTCTCAGCAGCTCCTGCCCAATCACGATTGGCAGCCGGACTCGCGGGACTCGGGTGCAAAATGCGGGAGATGGTGCCGCCCGAAGAGTTTCTGAGAAGACACTGTTCAGCAAAACCACCAACGCCCACTACGTGCTCTGGTTCAAGAATCTCCAAGGCATTTTTCAGGAAATCGTCGCAGGCACCCTCAAGTGGCCTTCGCTGCTCTGCGGGCAATTTGTCGGGGGTCCGGTTCCGTCCACTTTCCTCCATAAAGACCAGCGGACAGTAGTTTAGGACAAAGTGATCGGCAAAGAACTTTTCTGGAGCTCCAAAGCGATCGCGGAAAAAACCCCAAAGGCGCCGGCCACTCACCTCCGAGCGCTTGCACGCAAAACCTTCAATTGGCCTCTTGGGGTGCTCTTTGTCTGGCTTCTTCACAGAACACTCAATTTTCATCCAGTCTCTCACGAGACTCACTTCACCAAAAGGAACACCAACCTGTGCCATTCCCCATGGTCCCGGATTCATTCCGAGGAAAATTGTCTTCTTTTTCCCAAGACCAAAGCGTCGAAGATAGATTTCGTGAGACTCCCACGCATAGGCCAGCGGATTATATACGTGAGTCGTTGGCGCAGAGAAACGCAATCGATTAACGGAATCCGATAGCTTTTTCGTTGCTCGAATTAGATCGTCAGCCATCGCGTTGCTACTTTTCCCCTAGGCTCAATCTCTGACTAGTGGAGTCCAAACTCCCGCCTCGAGTCCATCGCGCTTCGAAGAGTGACGGAATCCGCGTAGGTCAAATCACCCCCGCTGGGAAGGCCAAAGCCAATTCGGGTAATCGCAATCCCATGGTTTGGCGGTAGAACGCTCTCAAGAATATAGTGGCAAGTAGCTTCTCCCTCAATGTCGTTTGAGAGCGCAAAAACGATCTCCTTCGTTCCCAATCGGGAGATCCGGTCTTTCAATCCGCTCAGATTCACATCTTCCGGACCACGATTCTGCAATGGAGACAATTTTCCGTGCAGGACATGATACAACCCGCGCCAAGTTCCCGCCTCCTCCATAGCGACAAGGTCTTGAATTTTCTCAACAATACAGAGTGATTCCCGATTTCTATTCGGGTCTTCGCATAAACTACAAACCCGCCCAGATTCAGAAAGATTCCCACACTCAGGGCAGAGAGTGATTTCTTGCCCCGCAACAGTGAGAGCACGAGTAAGGTTATCGAGGGACTCCCGTTTACCCACTAGAAGATCGATGGCAATCCGTTCCGCCGACCGCTTACCCAGACCCGGGAGTTTTTTCAATGCCGCTACCAGATTATCGAACGAGTTAGACATTACCAAACAACACTTTACCCATCCGGTAAGACTGAGCCTGCTGCAAAGCTTCGCGATAGTCGGCAAGTGAATAGACAGCCGCTACCGGAGTTACAATCACTTCATCACGGATTAATTTGTAAACCTCATCTAGAAGACCAGAAACTTCTTCCGAACTGTGCTCCCGATTCCAGCGATCCATCCAAAAACCCCTGAAACCGATATCATTGAAAATCAACTGACGCGTTGGAAAACGGATCTTCTCCCCTGTCATCCCTCCAAACGTCACGACGGTCCCACCGTCACTTACCGATTGCGCCAAGTTGAGCAGACTGGATCCACCTATAGAGTTTAACCCAAGCGGCATGCGGGAGTCGCCCCGTGCCTCTCGAATCCGCTCAGGGGCAGATCGTTCATCAAGGACTACAAGATTGGCTCCCAGTCTCTTCAACGGCTCAAACAGTTCACCTCTTCTAACCAAAGAGGCCGTTAGCAAACCTTTGGATTTCGCCAATTGGATTACTGCCACTCCAACTGCGGAGTTTCCCGCATTCTGAACCACCCAATCGCCAGGCTGGAGCGGCTCAAAATCCTCGAGTAGCCGAATCGCTGTCGTCGGATTGACCGCAGCAAGAGCCGCCTGAACCGAGGAAACCCCTTCCGGAATCCGAGCCAATCCTTCTACTGACGCGATTTGCTCCGATTGCCAAACTCCTACGTGTTCTGGGATTCTGACCCGCGTACTTTCCCAGGTAGCGGCTACTCCAGGTCCAGTTTCGACGACTTGCCCTACCCCCTCTCTACCCCCTACGGCAGGAAGATCTCTTAGGCGACCATAACTTCCCCCGATCATCCCCAGATCCGAGGGATGAATTGCCGCCGCTTCCATTTTTATTTTCACCTCTCCGTCACGCAAAGGAGGCAACTCGAGCTTCTTGATCTTGAGAACTTCCTCCGGCCTACCGTGTTCCTCGTACACCAGGGCAACACTAGATCGCTCACTCATACCGGAACCTACAGCGGGATTGCCTCACGTGGCAAGTCCCCGCCCCACTCGCATAAGAAGCGGACCACGCTCCTCTAATTCAGCTTCATGCTCGGACCGCTTCGGATCCAGAGACGACAGAAAGTTGTGAAATTCGGCGGAATGATTGAGATGAACCAAGTGAGCGAGTTCGTGAAGAATTACATAGTCCTGTGCACCTGGAGAGAGAAGTAGAAGCCGCCAATTCAGTGAAATACATCCACTTTGAGAACAGGACCCCCAACGAGTGCTCTGATTGCGCACACAGACTCTTCCCACCGAAAGAGAGTAGGCCTCTGACCAATACCTCGTCCGTTTCTCAAGGAAATCCTTCGCAACGTCTCGCACCAATCGAATCAGAGATATCGCGGGGTCGCTTCGATCGTTTATCTGAAACAGTCCTTGCTGGTGCCTCTCTTGGTAAATCCAATAATTTCGACCGGAGGACGCAAAACGGATGCCTACAGAAATTTTTCTCCCGTCTATTGCTATCCAAGGTTCGCGATCAAAATACTGCTTCAAACCGAGAACGGGTGACAAACCCAGCATTTGCTTCCGTATCCAATCCCGACTAGAGGCCACAAAAGCCTCCGCTTTACGCGTCGATACGTTCCAAGGAACGCTGACCACCAAACGATTGTGGTAGTCGAATGACATTTTTAGGCGTTTTAGTCCCCTCCGCCTAAAAAACAAGATCTCTGGGAGACCATCTTTAGACACCTGTCTCAAGGAGCTTCTCAAATTCTCCTAGCCACCCTCCAAAAGCACCGTTGGAAAAAATGACTGTAAGTGTCTTTTGACTACCCAACCGCGAGTGAAACGCATCGAGAAGATCTGAATCCTTTTCACAGACCGTGCACTCAATCGAACTTTCCCACAGGGTCCCTGCAACGCGTGCAGGATCCAACATTTCTTCAGCCGAAATCAACTCCTTCCGATGAATAGGTGCTAAGGTTACGGAATCCGCCTTCAAAAGAGCGGATGTCAGCTCCTTTTCGAGGCAATTGGTCCGCATCGTGTTACTTCGGGGCTCCACCATAGCATGGATATGCCAACCGGGATAGAATTCCCGGAGCGCCGTAAGCGCAAGACTCAGAGCAGTTGGATGGTGGCCGAAGTCTTCAATTAGAATTCTGCGTTCGGTCTCGAATCGAATTTCCTGCCTCCGCTTCAGACCCCCAAAGGCCGAAAGGTCCAAAACGGGCGCATTCTCAAAAACAAAATTTGTCAAAAACCCTACCCCCAAAGCAGCGGCTGCCAGGTTTTGCGCATTGAAACTCCCAATAAGTCTTGATGTCAGCTCAACCTTGACTCGCCTAGAAGCCCGTTCGGTTACCCGTATTCTAGAGACATCACCTTCGACAATTCGTGAAATCCTGTAGTCGTTGTTCTCTCCGAAACCAAAAGATCGACAGTTTGTCCAATTCACGGGTAGGAGAGCCTGCAAGCGTTCATCGTCTCCATTAAACAAGATTGTTCCAGAGGACGGAACTAGCGAGATACACTGACGAAACGACCGCTGAACATCAGCCGTGTCTCGAAAAATATCCGCGTGGTCAAACTCAAGGTTGTTCAAAACCAGAACCCACGGCCGATAATGAACGAACTTGGAGCGTTTGTCGAAAAAGGCTGAATCGTACTCATCTCCCTCAATCGCAAAAAACTCATTATCAGGGGACCATGAAAAAGCAGGAGAGGTATCTGCCATAACCCCCCCTACGAACCATCCGCAATCTGCCTGTTGATTTCGAAGAATATGAGATGCTGCGGCAGTAGTCGTTGATTTCCCGTGAGTGCCAGCAACCACCAGGTTTCTTGTTCGATTTACCAGAAACGAGCCTAGAAACTCAGGAAAAGACATGCGGGTGACACTTGGATTTTCCATCAGCCACTCCACCTGCGGATGGCCCCGTGAAACCGCATTGCCAACAATTACAATTCCATCCGACATCTCCTCGATCGCTCCGAGATCCTCTGTCGGGGAAAAAGAAATACGGTTCTCGCTAAGGAGATCCGAGATCGGAGGATAAACGCCGGCATCAGATCCCGAAACCTCGACTCCTGCTTTGTTTAAGCAGACTGCCAGGTTTCCCATCGCAGTTCCACCGATGCCGATGAGAAAAACTCTCTTAGGAAGCCTCACAGGCACCTAAAAGGAGTCTGCCAGGGTGGCAAAAGCCAAAGGGCGAACCTTACGGCGATCAGTTAAGGTAAGACTAATCACAGCACCATCAATAGTTCGACAAGAGCGGGGAACAGCCCAATTGCAATTGAAAGTGCAGAGATTCCGCCGAGGGTCACTGAGTCAAGAGTCGGAACCGAAATAGGCGCCGATTCCGGCCGGGAAAGAGATCCATCGCCTTCCGGACTTCTCCAAACACGAAACACCGCTTCCCGAATCCATCCGAAGTAATAGTAGATAGAAATCACCACTCCGATCACAGAGACAACCAACAAGCCATAGAGTCCGGCCTGAAAAGCTGCCAAAAAGATCAAAAGTTTTCCGATAAAACCTCCGAGCGGTGGGATACCCGCGAGGCTGGACAGACCGATGGTGAGAACCCCTGCGAGAAACGGCTGACGTCGACTCAGGTCTTCGTAATGGTCGAGCTCCTGATCCGCATCATCATCGTTAGACAAATGGACCATCACACCAAAAACAGCAAAAGAGGCTAAAAGGTAAGTGATGAGATAGAAAATGATCGCGTAGATCGCCCAGTCTACCGTCATTGCGGCAACAATGCCCACCAACAGATAGCCGGCGTGGGCAATACCAGACAATCCCATCAAACGCTTTACATTTCGCTGCGGCAACGCGGTTAGATTTCCAAACAATATCGTCAAAACAGCTACCGTTGAAAGAAGTGGGACCAGGAATCTATCGAGTGCCGCGAATGGACCTGTGACCAAAAGAAAGAGGACGAATACTCCTGCTGCCTTGGAGGCCACTGCAAGGAATGCGGTCACCGGTGTAGGCGCACCATGATAAACATCCGGTATCCATATCTGAAATGGAAACGCCCCCACCTTGAAGGCGACTCCTGCCAAGACGAGTGAGGCCCCCACCAGAACCATTGGATGCCCTGGATTCATGGTAATGAAGGACCCAAGTGCGAGGAAGTTGAAAGGATCCTCTACCCTTCCAGGCAAGGCGGGACTACCTGCAACTCCGTAAAGGAGAACAATACCAAACAGGAGAATCGCCGAACTCAGTGCACCGAGAACCAGATACTTCAGCCCCGCCTCCAAGGAAAACGGGCTCCTTCGGCAATAAGCTACAAGAACGTAAAACCCGACTGTAACCGTTTCGAGTGCCACAAAAAACAGGAGAAACTGCCCACTCTGGACGAGAATCATCAAGCCCACCGTAATGAGTATGGTAATTGTAAGAAACTCGGTCCGTGGAAGATCCTGACGTTTGAGATAAGTGGTTGCCAGATAACTGACCAAAATAGAAGACGTCACGAAGAAGACTCGCATCAGTTCCGAAACCGGAGTCTGTACAATCAGTCCTGCAAACGCTTCGGCTTTCTCAGATGGAAATCCTTCCAGGTAACTCAGTCCCATCAAAACCAGAAGTAAAACCTGGCCCCACAACCCGACTCGGATAACAAGTAGAAGATCCTGCTTGCGGAAGATCATCTCGAAAACAAGAAGAACCAGCGCTAGCGCTACTAGGTAGATCTCGGGAAGAAGCATAGACCAAACGTTGGTCTCGGCAAACTGACGGTATGCCTCCAGACTCATTTTACCTCCTCCTCGTAAGCGGAAACCAATGGGAGGGGATCTGTTCTAAATCCAACGTTCTCGATTCTCTGATCTCTCCCGACCAACTCCTCCTGGATGATACTCCCAGATCCCGGGATATCCGTTCGATACATCTTGGACAGATCTGCATCTACAAAATCCGAAAAGATTTTTGGGTAGAATCCGACAACTGCCAGACCCACAAATAGAAGAGTAGCTGTCAGCCGTTCGCCAAGACGAAGGTCGAACGGTTTGTTCTCCTTCCAATACTCTTGCAGAGTCTTTGACGGTTCCCCGAAAAAAATCCACGCCACTGCCCGCAAACCATAGATCGCAGAGATGACAATACCCGTAGCCGCACCCACTAACACCCAAGGGTTGAAGTGCCAGAGCGAAACGAAGATCGCGAACTCCCCCCAAAAGTTGGCAAACCCAGGTAGACCAATACTCGCAAACGATACCGCAACAAACATACCAGCCAGAATCGGAGTGCGGGAAGCCAGCCCCCCCATCTCTTTCATGTCGTAAGTCTGGGTCCGGTGAAACACCGCGGTAGAAAGCACAAAGAGTAAGGCGACTGAAAGACCATGCCCGAACATCAGAATCACTGCTCCGCCCACACCAATTACATCGAAGGTGACCAACCCAAGAAAGCAGTATCCCATATGCATGACCGAGCTATATCCCACCATCTGTTTTAGATCGCGCTGCGCCATCGTAATGATGCCGATCAAGATGACATTACCCAGTGCCAGCCAGACCAACAGCGGTCCCCAGTTTTCAGCTCCCGACGGAAGCAAGGGAAAGGCAATCTGAATCAGACCATAGAGCCCGAACTTCTTCAGTACTCCTGCATGGAGCATAGCCGCTGCAGTAGGGGCAGCTGCATACCCGCGGGGAGCCCAACTGTGGAATGGAAAAAGAGAAACCAGAATTCCGAAACCAAAGAGGAGAAGCCCAAAGATATTGTTTTCCAAGACTTCGCTTAATGAATTCCGTAGCAAGTACTCACGAATAGAGATCAGATTGAAGCTTGTATCCCCAGTCGCCTGGTAGAGAAAGATTAAGCCAAGAAGAGAGATCAAGGCTCCGAGCGTTAGATAAATGGTCATCTCAATTGCTGCCGATCTCCGACCAAAACCTCCCCAGATTCCGATCATCACAAAGGTCGGTATGAGGGCCAACTCATGGAAAAAGTAGAAAAAGAAGATATCGACCGATGAAAAAGTTCCCATCAATCCCCCCTGCATGATGAGAAGAAGGCTCAAGTACAACTGGCGCCGGTCCGCGTCCGACTGAAGAGCGTGAATTCCCGCTGCAAGCCCAACGATTCCAGCGAGAAAAAACATCGGCAGCGATACACCGTTTAACCCAAGAGTGAGGTAGATGCCAAAACTGCCCAGACCAGTATCCCGCTCCGAGTAGAATCGATAGCCGTCCACCACTGGCGAAGAGGCAAACGAAAAATACAACCAGAGAGCGATCAAAAGCGGGACCGTAAATCCGGCTAGTGCCACGAACTTCACAACGGAAGGTGAGAGATTCCGGAAACCCAATAAAGCGAAGCCGCCGATAAGCGGAATCACCAAAGAAAGGAGGAGAAGAGTGCCTTCAGAAATCATTTCGCTCAAAACCAGCCAAGTGAGAATCCCCAAAAGAGAACGACCCCGAGGAGAAACCAGTAAACGTATCCATGAACACTCCCCACATGCAGGCTTCTCGTGAAAACACCAATCAACCCAGCAATTCCTGCAGCACCGCGCACAACTACCCCCGAGATCAAAAAGAGATCGAGGAAACCAATGATGTCAGCAACCCGCTGTTGGATCTTGATGACATAGAAATCATACAAGTCGTCGATAAAAAGTCTGCGTCGAAACACAGCGACCACATTTGGCAGCCTCGCGTTTAGACGATCATGGTCACTTCCAAATCCATAAACTAAAAATGCGACCACCAGACCGGAAACCCAAGCGACAGTTCCCCAAACCATCAGGGTCTTGTGAGCCGAGTGGAATTCTTCCCCTGTGTAGACCTCGTTCACCTCGGAGAAGAACGAAGCGGAGAGCAACTCAGGCCAGTAGGTATAGAAGCCTCCTACAAGCGCAAGGACCGCCAAGACCAACAACGGTAACACCATAACAGGTCCACTTTCTTTTGCCTTTTCAACGTGGTCAGATCTGGGCTTTCCAAAAAAGGCAATGAGGAACAGTCGGCCCATGTAAAGTGCCGTCAACACCGCGCCTCCAATCAAAAACCAGAAAATCGGGGCGTCCAGAGCAAGAGAAGCAGTCATGATAGCCTCCTTGCTCCAATATCCTGCAGTGTAATTCGCTCCCATAAGGGCTAGCATACCCGCCAGAAAAGTCAGCGAAGTCAGCGGCATCCTCCGAAAAAGGCCACCCATTTTAAAGATATCCTGCTCGTGGTGGCAGGCATGAATAATCGAACCGGAACAGAGAAAGAGGAGGGCCTTGAAAAAAGCGTGCGTCGTTAGGTGAAACAATGCGAGGCCCGGTAAACCAATTCCAACCGCGGCCGCCATGTAACCGAGTTGGGACAAAGTAGAATACGCGAGGATCTTCTTGATGTCGTCCTGACCCAAGGCAACCAGTCCCGCAAAAAAAGCCATCGCAGCACCCGTCCAGGCGATCCACTCCAAAACGAAAGGGGTGAGGAGAAAATCAATCCGAACCAGAAGGAAAATCCCTGCCGCGACCATTGTCGCAGCATGAATCAAAGCAGAGATTGGCGTCGGACCAGCCATCGCGTCCGGCAGCCAGACGTGGAGGGGGAATTGAGCTGATTTACCAAGAAAGCCGCAAATCAATAGCAACCCCATGCCCGTGCTTACCAGAGATGGATCCAACCCAACCGCTGCCGATATCTCCTCGAGTTCAAGGGTCCCGAATTGCCAAAAGCACCAGACGATACCGAGAAGAAAACCAAAATCTCCAATCCGATTTACGATAAACGCTTTCTTTGAAGCCGCCGCCGCCTCATCCGTATCGCAGTAGTGCGCGATGAGCATGTAGGAGCTAAAGCCAACCAGCTCCCAAAAGATGAAGATCATCGCCAGATTGTCTGCCAAGACGATCCCCAGCATTGAGAACATAAAAATCGACAAACCACCAAAGAACCGTGCCTTCGCCTTGTCGTCATCCATGTAACCGAGGCTGAATAGATGAATCCAAAACCCAACAAACGAGACTACGAAAAGTAGTAATGCCGTATGCTCATCGAAGAGAAAACCCATCGATACGGTAAAACCTCCGAGAGAGAGCCACTCTATCCCAACCGGATCTGAATTTACTGGCGCATCGAGCAAGACCAGAGCTGAAAAAATGAGGACCAAACCACTGGCCGCCACGGAAAGGTAAGAAGCAATGCCACCTCGATCACGAAAGAAAAGAGCGATTAATCCCGCCGACAAAAGCGGCGTAATCAGAATGAAAACCATGAGATGAGAAATCGTCATGACCTTAGTTCTTAAGGCTACTCAGATGTTCGACCATGACGGACTGCCGCTTCCGGAACAGAGCGACTATAATGGCGAGACCGACAGCGATTTCTGCGGCAGCAACCGTAATGATGAAAAACACGAACAAGTTGCCGTCCATAATTCCGTTGTAGCGGGAGAAAGCGACAAGAGCTAAAATCGAGGCGTTGAGCATAAGCTCAAGTGACATGAAGATCACAAGAGCATTCCGGCGCAAAAGCACTCCGAAAAAACCGATTCCAAAAAGGAGTCCGGAAACCAACAAAAAGGAGTTGAGACTGAGAACCATCTACGAACGAACTTCTACCAGATTACTCTTTCTTAGGTAGACTCTACAGCGACCGATTGATCCCGCTTCTTGCTCAGGACGATCACTCCGATCATTGCGATCAATAGAAGGACTCCGACCATTTGGAATGGAAGCATATACTTGGTGAAGAGCCCAAATCCGTAGGCTTTTGTCTTGATCGCAAACTCCATAGGTTGTTCCGCTGAAGGAAAATCCGGTGCATCTTGTAGGGCCGCAAAGGTCTGGTCGGATAGGCCGTCTGCACGCAAAAGGTATACCACTCCCAAAACGATCAGGGCCAAACCGACTACGCTTGCGAGGGCAGTGACCGTCTTGGGTCGAAGTTTTTCAACCTCATCCATGTCCAACAACATGATGATGAAAAGGAAAAGAACCATAATTGCTCCCGCGTAGACGAGGACCTGGAGGATCGCCAAGAAAAACGCCTCAAGGAGAACCAAAAGCGCTGCCATTCCTACGAAGGAAATGATCATAAAGATCGCCCCGTTCACAGGATTCCGGGCGACCACCATCAAGAAAGCGGGCAGCACCGTCAAAACTGCAAAGACTATAAAAAGAGCGTCCACAGCCGACCAACGTGTAAGAAACCCGTTACGGGGAAAAGACAAAAATCCGTTCGGATATCCAGACTCAGATCAACAGAAGCAAAGTCCCTTTTGTCCAAAGGTTTTGCTTGGCATGGGCAGCCCCTGAAAAGGTTTATCGGACCCCTACTGTAAAAGTAAAATCGGGACATTTACGCCTATGCCTGATCCTGGTCTGGTTCGAACGATCTATTTCCTTCGAAAATCAGACCGTCGCTATCCATCAGTGATGGCTACCCGCCAGAGCCGCCTCTTCAGCAGCTTTTTTCTTATCCCACTTGAAGTGTTCGTCTGGAAGAGTGCCCCCAAGCTCGTACAGTTTCTCCTTATTATTCACAAGTTCCTCACGTGAATAGCCAGAAAGAGAGTACACGTCCTGCAAGAAGATCGCCTCTTCAGGACAGACCTCTTGGCAAAGGCCGCAGTAGATACATCGCAGCATATTGATCTCAAACTCCTGAGGTGCCTTCTCCACATGCTCATGCTCGTCTCCCTCAACGATTTCACCCGGTGTGATCCGAATAGCGCGGGGCGGACAGACAAACTCACAGAGCTGGCAGGATACACACTTCTCTCGCCCATTTGGGTCTTTCACAAGTGTCGGAACTCCTCTGTAACCCTCAGGAATCGGAGGGCGTTCTTCCGGATACTGCAAAGTGACCGACGGTTTAAAAATATGCGATACCGTAGTCTTCAATCCTGAGGCAATTTGAGGAAGGTAAGTCCTTTCCGACAGACTCAGCGGTTTACGCTCAACTATTTTGGTTTCGGCCATTTTACGCTTTTCTACGGTGAATCAATAAACGCGAGAATCGCCGCGTTCAGGATTAAGTTTCCAATCGCCAATGGAAGAAGGACTTTCCATCCGAGCTGCATCACCTGATCATATCGAAACCGCGGGATGGTCCATCGGATCAGAACGAAAAATACAATGAGGGCCAGGATCTTGATCAGAAACCAAACCGTCGACAACACGGCACCCAGCCATCCTGCCGGCCATGGGTCAGCGATCCCCGGAAGGAAATGCCATCCTCCCAAGAAAAGAAGGGCAAAAACGGCGGACCCAATGACGATATGGGCATACTCCGCCACGAAAAAGATTCCGAACTTAAAGCACCCATATTCCGTGTGGAAGCCTCCCACCAAGTCCGTCTCCGATTCTGCCATATCAAATGGGAGTCGGTTGGTTTCAGCAAAGATCGCAACTAGGAAAAGTAGAGCACTCAGGGGCTGAATGAAAATAAACCAGACATTTTCCTGGTAGTTCACAATAGCCGTCAGTCCAAGACCTCCCTCAACCCCAGGAGCGTTCAACCAAAGGAGAAGCGGAAATACAGAAAGCCCCATCGAGAGCTCATACGAGATCATCTGCGCAGAGCTCCGAATCGATCCAAGGAATGAATACTTACTATTGGAGGACCAACCAGCAAGCACTACTCCATAAACTCCCAGGGACGAAACCGCAAAAATGAAAAGGATGCCGATATCAAGCGGAGCCAGCATCAAGGAGTGGGTCACCCCCGTATCGGGGTGAGTATACTGCCCGAAAGGAATGACCACCATGGTCGTCAACGCAGGCACCAATGCGATTACTGGTGCGAGGTAATAGTAGACCTTATTGACGTGCCCCGGTGTAATTTCCTCCTTGAAGAGAAACTTCAGGCCATCGGCGAGCGGTTGGAAGATCCCCAGCTTGGTGAGAAATGGACCGAGAACCGGAATGGCATGGATCCAAGGAATAGCGGTTCGGTTGGGACCCACCCGCCCCTGAACCCAGCTCGAGACTTTCCTCTCAATAAGAACCGAGTAACCGGCAAGCGTCATCACCACCACAATCATCACGACGGCAAAAACGACTTTTAGAAGGAGAGAAGATATTTCCATCGATACCTTATTCTTTCGACCGAATTACAACTACTCTTACGCCTTGGATACTTCAGCGGGCATGCCCGAATACTCTCGCGCATCGAATTTCAACGACTTCTTTTCGGGAAAAGGCAGATGTGCGTATTCGCCATAAGGCAGCTCCAACCCTTCGTCCGGAATTTTTCGAAACTCAATTTCTGCGAGGGCAATCACTTCCAAAGCCATCTGTTTCCACACTATACCCGGCTGAACCGAGGCAATTGGATCACCGCAAAGCAAACACTCTATCGATGCAAAAATCTGAAGGTCGGAGAGCAATCCCGTTGGACCAGGAACCACCGCGCCGAACTTCTGAAGTCGAAACTGTTGGTTGACGAAAGTTCCCGACCGCTCGAAAACCGTTAACGCAGGAATCACGACCGCTGCTTTGTCCGAGGTCCCTGACTCGTGGGTCGCTACTTGAATCAAGTCCACCTTCTCCAGCTGTTCCTCCGAAAGCCCTGCCGCTAAAAGATCCTCATGAACAGCCAAAACAGTGTCAACGGCCCCGGAGTCAATTTGACGACCAAGACCAGACAAATTCTCTTCGGGAAGTTCTGAAATCAAGCCAGTGACGACAGCCCCACGAGTATTTGGCGTCCTGTCCGCAGAAAGCAGAAGACCGTCCTCATCACCCCAATGACGCACAATGTAAACCGATGCGCTCAGGTTCTTCGAAATCCTCTTCAAAACGAACTGCTCCTCAACTGATGAGAAAGACGAACCCACAACAGCTACTTTGCCAGAGCTTTGTAGTTTATCTGCTGCTACACGAACCGCTTCAGTCGCTGTAACAGGCCGACCCTGTACAGTAGCCTGAGTCAAACGATTCTCCGCTTCGACCTGTTTGTAAATGGAGCGCCCGCTATCTGTCATCCAAGTGTCGTTCACATCATCGTTGCGCCGAGGGGTAATACGGTAAATTTTGCCCTCGCGGTGCCAAACCTCGGTATTAGCTCCCACACTACTCTCCGTACAAATGCTTTTTACAGGCTTGAGGAACCAAACCCTCATTTTGAAGCGGAAATCCCGGCTGGTCAGGGCCCCAACCGGACAAATATCAACCGTGTTGAGGGAGTAGTTGCTGTTCAGCTCCTTTCCCGGGAAGCAGGTGAGAGTCGAATAGCTTCCTCTTTCGGTAAAGCCAAGCACATCATCATCAGCGACTTCCCGCATGAAGCGGATACAGCGGGAACAAAGAATGCAGCGCTCATCGTCAAGCATCACGCGAGGACCGAGCACCGTTCGCTTCGGCTTCACGTTTTTCTCCTCCACGAATCGTGAGTAGCCTCGTCCGTAGTCGGTTGCAAACTCCTGCAAGCGGCACTCTCCTGCCTGGTCGCAAATCGGACAGTCCAGAGGATGGTTGACGAGGAGGAACTCCATCACGCCATTTCGGCAATCCTTAACCAGTTCCGAGTCCGTTTTGATGTGGAGACCGGGCGAGACTTTGGAATTACAGGCGATTGCCGGTTTCGGCATCCAGCCAATCTTTTGCTTTCCGTTCTCATCCAAGATCGGCTCACCAGTCTGCCGATCCTTCATGGGCATACCCATTTCAACCAGGCACATCCGGCAATTCCCGGAGATGCTCAGCTTCGGGTGGTAACAGTAGTGTGGGACCTCTTTTCCTGCTACCTCTGCAGCTTCGATCATCGTCAGACCCTGTGGGACTTCGACGTCTTTTCCGTCGATGTTTACGACTACTGTGTCTGCTTTGTTCATTCTACCTAAAACAATCTTTCGGGTGGTCTCTACGCTACCGCTACAGTCTCCTTCGAAGGTTCGCTCTTTTGGCGCTCACGAGCTTGCTTTCTCGCATACTCAATGAATTCGTCCCGGAATTTTAGGATGAAGCTCTGGACCGGCCATGCAGTAGCCTCCCCATGCGCGCAGATCGTCCGACCTTCGATTTGGTCGGCAATTGATTTCAGCAGATCAGCGTCCTCCTCTCTCGCTTCTCCGGCAACCATCCGTGCAGTCACTTTCTTCATCCACAACGAGCCCTCTCGGCAGGGAGTGCACTGACCACAGCTTTCGTGCGCGTAGAAGGCGTTGATGTTGGCGAGCGCCGCGACTATATCGGTCGAGTCATCCATCACGATCACCGCGCCAGAACCCGACATTGAGCCCGCCGCCATTGGACCGTCGAAATCGAGAGGAATGTCCTCGATGCCCCAATCAAACTCGGTTCCGTCTTTTAGCTTTCCCTTGAATCGCTCGTCGCCGCGGAGGACCTTGGACGACGAACCGCCCGGAATCACCGCCTTGAGCGTTCGACCGGGTTTCAGACCTCCGCAAAGATCATAGATCAATTCTCCATAGGTCATCGCACCGCATTCGATCTCGTAGTACCCCGGCTTCTGAACGTGACCGGAAACGGACCAGATCCGCGTGCCCGTGTTTCCCGGACGACCGATTTTGGCGTATTCCTTCCCTCCCCGCTCGATCAAGTGCTTTATGTGGCAAAGCGTTTCTACGTTGTTGACGATGGTTGGGCACATGTAGAGACCGAGAACCGCGGGAAAATAAGGTGGCTTTATCCGAGGGTAAGGCCTCTTTCCCTCAAGAGACTCAATCAGACCCGTTTCCTCCCCACAGATGTAAGCTCCTGCGCCGCGGTGAACGATCAGGTCACATGAGTAGCCGGACCCAAGGATATCGTCTCCGAGAAAATTCTTAGCCCGAGCTTCTTCGATCGCTTCCTCAAGAATCCTCGCTCCGCTATACATCTCCCCGCGAATGTAGATGAAAGCCAGAGCAGTCTGTGTTGCGTAAGCAGAGATCATCATCCCCTCAATCAGCTGATGAGGGTCCTTGTAGATAATTTGACGATCCTTAAACGTCCCAGGCTCGGACTCATCCGCGTTACAAATCAGATAAATCGGCTTCCCGGACTTTCGATCGAGAAACTTCCACTTCATCCCCGCGGGGAAACCAGCACCCCCGCGTCCGCGAATCCCAGAGTCCATCACCTCCGCACAAACTTCTTCGGGCTTCATACCAATCGCCTTTTGCAAGCTTTCGTAGCCACCTGAGGCGAGGTACGAATCGATGTCCCTCCCGTAACCCGGACGGTCGATATTTTTAAACAGTATTCGGTTTTCTCCAGTGGGCATTTCCAGTTCCTCCACGCTACACGAGCTCCTCAGCACCAGCCTTTATCTGGCTAATCAAGTCACTTGCTCTCTCCTCGGTTACGTTCTCGTGGAGCTTTTCATTGATTTGAACCACCGGAGCAGTTCCACAGCTTGCAATACACTCAACATACTCGACCGTGACCAATCCATCGGTAGACACATCATCCAATTCCACACCAAATTCCCTTTTGAACTTTTGACAGACGGAATCAGCCCCGTTCAGAGCGCACGAGAGAGTCCTACACACTTTGACATGGTGTTTTCCGATCGGCTCTTCTCGAAACATCGGATAGAAGGTTACGAGTTCGTACACGTGGATCGGCTCAAGGTCCAAGCGCGCCGCAATCCACTCTGTAGCCGCTTTTGAAATGTAGCCCTTCTCGTCTTGGATCAAATGCAGCAGTGGCAGCGTAGCGCTCCGCTTGGACGGGTACCGAGGGACCAACTTGTCGATCTTAGCCAGAGTATCGGCTGAGAGCTCAAAAGTCTCGGCGGTTTCGATAGCTTGAATCATGAGAAAAAGTGTAATGATTGATTCAAACGGGCACTCAACGGTCGCACTCTCCCATCACAAAATCCAAGCTTCCGAGAAGAACTGTGATGTCAGAGAGGTAATGACCCGGGACTATTTTGGGGAGGATACTCAAATTGCAGAAGCTAGGTGAGCGAATCTTCAGACGGTAGGGAACACCCCCACCCTTCGAGACAATGAAAAATCCCAGGATTCCTTTCGGATTTTCAGCTTCGAAATACACCTCTCCCTCGGGCATCCGAGGGCCCTCCGTTACGATCATGAAATTCTGGATAAGCTCCTCCATACTTGTGAGGATCTTATCCTTCTTCGGAGCATAGATTTTTTTGGCATCCTCCGCATACCACGGTCCATCAGGGAAAGATTGAATCACTTGACGAATGATTCTCACACTCTGCCTCATTTCCTCTAGCCGAACCAAATACCGATCATAGCAGTCACCTGTTTGGCCAATCGGGACATCAAATTCATATTGATCGTAGCCAAGATAGGGCCTGTCTTTACGAAGATCCAAATCTACCCCAGCGGCCCGTAGATTTGGCCCTGTCATTCCATAGGCAAGGGCGTCTTCTTTACTGATTACGCCTATCCCTTCAGTCCGATCCATAAAGATGCGGTTTCGTGTCAGGAGTTTCTGAGTCTCCTCAAGGATCGGTAAAAACTGGTCACAAAAAGCAGACACCTTTTTCAACCAACCGTCAGGAACGTCACGGGAGACCCCGCCGATCCGGGTGTAGGATGTGGTGAACCGCGCCCCCGTCAGCTCTTCGAAAAGCGTGTAGAGCTTCTCCCTCTCCGTAAAAGTATACATGAATGGCGTCCACGCTCCCGCGTCCATTCCATAGACCCCAACGCCCAATAGGTGGGAGGAAAGACGGGCCATTTCAGTGACCAACACCCGGATCGCTGCACATCGAGGAGGAACCTCCAGCCCAGCCAGCTTCTCCACAGCCAGTGCGTAGGTCACATTATTTGCCAAAGGCGCAATGTAATCCAGCCGGTCCGTGTAGGGAACAAACTGGTTATAGGTCATGTTCTCGGCGATCTTCTCGTCGCCCCTGTGCAAGTAACCGACGACCGGCTCACACTTCGTGATGACGTCACCATCGAGCTCCATGATCAGGCGAAGAACACCATGGGTCGTCGGGTGTGAGGGGCCGACATTGATCGCAATGTCTTCTCCCTGCAGCTCGTCTTGGTAGACGCTCGCACGCGCTCCAACATCACCGATCGAAATCTCCTTCGTCTCAGGCATCTTTACTCAATTTCTTTCGTCGGTTTTCTATCCCACTCAGTCCAACTCTGATCTTTGGCACGCGGCTCGGCCCGGCTCATCGGAGCGCCACTTTTCGAGACAAAGGGACCACCCATCATGGGTGCCGAAAGAACCTTCGCCCTCGTCTCTTCCGAAACCTCCTCATCCGGTAATTCGGTCTCGATTCCGGCTAGAGGAAACTCTTTTCGAAGAGGGAAATACGGATACTCGTCCCACATAAGAATCCTTCGTAAATCAGGATGACCTTCGAATCGGATTCCAAACATATCGAAAGTCTCGCGCTCGTGCCAATCGGCCGCCGGAAAGAGGCTCACTACCGAAGGCACGGACGGTTCTTCGTCATCTGGGCAGTCAATCGCAACACGGATGTATCGAGCATCACTCACGCAAAACAAGTGATAAAAAACCGAAAAACGCGGTGTATCTTCCTCCCAATCAACTGCGGTCACATCCATCAAGAGCGAATAGCCAAACTCATCCCGCAGACACTGAAGTAGCGGAAGAACCAGCTCCGCGGGACACCGAACCGCAGGATGATCCCCGGATTGCCGAGGTGCCAAACCGACAAACCTCGGTTGAAGCGTCTCTACAAGAGTGCTCACGCCCAGATACTTTCTTCCTTAGGCTCCTTCACCAAACTCTTCAACGACGACTCGCCCTCAATCTTCTTCTGCAACTTCATCATTGCATCGAGAAGTGCTTCCGGACGCGGGGGACAACCGCTGACGTAAACATCAACAGGAACAATCCGGTCTACGCCCTGCATCGTTGCATAGGATCGATACATCCCTCCCGTAGATGCGCAGGCACCCATCGCAACTACCCACTTGGGGTCGGCCATTTGATCGTAAATTCTCCGAACGACCGGTGCCATTTTATACGTGACGGTTCCGGCAACAATCATGCAGTCCGACTGCCGTGGGGAAAAACGCATCACTTCCATCCCAAACCGACTAATATCAAACCGGGAGGCTGCCACACCCATTAACTCAATTGCACAGCAAGCGAGCCCCATCGGCATGGGCCAAACCGAGTTTTTCCGCACCCAATTAATCACGGCATCCACCTTAGTGACGATGACATCGCCCTCTACCTTGGAGTTGTATCCAATGTGGCTTGTATGCGGACCGGATTTTGTCTTGTTCTGCACGTCTTTTTGAGCGGAATGAGAGAGGAAAATTCCCTGCCAATCTCAGCTCAGACGTTTATTCGATCTTACACATAAGCAAGCACTTACGAAAAATTTTTTTTCTTATTTCGATACTGAGACTCAGTCTAAAGCTCGGAAGATTGCATCCCAGTCTACAACCTCCTCCGATCCAGACACTTTCTCGCTTTTTCCGTCTCGTTCGATGAGGTAAAGCAGGAACTCCTGATCGCCGTCACTCAACTGATTCATCGGGATGGAAAAGCTCCTCCGATCACCAAAGCGAACGACACTCACCTCGGTTTCGCTAATTTCAACGATCTCCGCTTCGATTGTCCTCCCTGTGAGATCAGTCAGCACGACAGATCCAGAGTTAGCCCGCGCCTCGAAACCAGTGATTTCTTCAGGTGTCCATTTTGACTCTGATACCGGAAGTGGGTCTCGCTCTGGCAAATCACCATTCTCAACTTTTCTGTCCAAGAAATCCACCCGTTCGTTTAGCGACACGATTTCCGACCTCAATTGTTCCATGTCAGTCGCTTCCGCACTAACGCCATCCACATCACTGTTGCTTCCCCTCACAGGAGACTGACCCATTTCGGCGAAACGGAAGCCAAAATACCCGCCTAAAGCTCCCACCATAAAAACGAGCAAAAGTAATCCAACGAATCGCACCCTCCACCCAATGATCGAATTCGAAACAGACGCAATTCAATACCGGTTCGAATTCCAAGTTCCGTGGAGTTTCTATCCCGGCAAAACTGATTGAAGTCGAGATTTCACATCAGCATACCTCGGCTGGGCCGAGAACGAGCCCTCCGAACCCTTCCCTTGAGTCTTGACCCGAATCGGTCAGTCTGAGAGTCGTTTTTCAGGACAATACTGTCCTCCAAACCATCAAAAAAGATAAGGTTATGACCACCATTAGCGACATTCGTGCACGGGAAATCATCGACTCCCGCGGAAACCCGACCGTCGAGGTCGACGTTGAATTGGAGAGCGGAATCGTTGGCCGCGCCGCTGTTCCCTCTGGAGCAAGTACGGGCGAGAACGAAGCTCTCGAGCTACGGGACGGAGCTCTCCCTGCCAAAGATTTCCCAAAAGGATTCGGACCAAAAAAACGGTATGGTGGAAAAGGGGTAACTAAAGCGGTCGACAACGTTCACGACATGATCGCTCCCGAGCTATTTGGGCTCGATGCCTGTGACCAAGTAGCGGTCGATAAAACAATGCTCGAGCTCGACGGAACGCCGACGAAAAGCACTCTGGGAGCCAACGCTATATTAGGGGTGTCCCTTGCAACTGCAAAGGCCGCAGCCGAAGCCGTAGGTCTACCTCTTTATAAATACATTGGTGGTCCGAACGCCAAGGTGCTTCCCGTGCCCATGATGAACATCATGAACGGAGGGTCTCACTCCGATGCACCTATCGACATTCAGGAGTTTATGATCATGCCAAAGGGGGCGAAGACTTTTCGGGAGGCTCTTCGCATGGGCTGCGAGATCTTCCATGAATTGAAGAGCGTATTGAAATCTCAGGGTTTGAGCACTGGAATTGGCGACGAAGGCGGTTTCGCACCAAAACTCGCTTCCAACGAAGCGGCCCTTGAAGCAATTGCAGCAGCGGTAAAAGGAGCCGGTTACAAGCTCGGGAAAGAGATCTTCATCGCTCTTGATGTCGCCTCCTCTGAGTTCTACGACGCTAAGAAAAAGAAGTATGTTTTTTCTAAGAGTGACGGTTCGAAAAAGAACGCGAAAGAAATGGTCGCATTCTACCAGGATCTCCAGAAGCGCTACCCGATTCTCTCCATTGAGGACGGCTGCGATGAGAACGACTGGAGCGGGTGGAAGGTCCTAACTGACGAACTGGGCGCAACCACCCAACTAGTCGGTGACGACCTTTTTGTTACAAACACCAAGTTCCTGAAAAAGGGAATCGATCTAGGTGTCGCAAACTCGATCTTGGTAAAAGTGAACCAGATCGGCTCGCTCACTGAAACCCTTGACGCCATCGAAATGGCCCGTGAGGCAAAATACACTTCAGTCATTTCTCACCGATCCGGAGAAACCGAAGACACCACAATTGCAGACATAGCCGTAGCCACCAACGCCGGTCAGATAAAAACGGGTTCTCTTTGCCGCACAGACCGTGTGGCTAAATACAACCAGCTCCTGCGAATCGAGGAAGAACTCGGCGACAACGCGATCTACGGGGGCAAGCTGTAAGAGAGATTTTTCGCGTATTCACTGTTTGAAAAGGCGGTCCGGTTTCCGGGCCGCTTTTTTTTGAAGAGAGGAGCGGCGGCTTCAGCCGCCGAAGATCGATCCCGCAAATGAAGCCGATGTCGGCGACTGAAGTCGCCGCTCCTTTAGGACGCCCATCCAACTCACATCTAAGAAAACCTCCCCGGTTCAGAGAACCGAGGCTACGAGGTCTCGCTTCCGGGGCTAAAGTCCCTTGTGATACGACGGCGATAGCCGTTGTCCCTCCAGTCACCGCCAACAAAACCTACTCCACCCCAACACTCTCTAGAAACACCCGAGCATTCTCCCTATGCGCCTTCTTCTTTTGTGAATCCATCCGTTGCCATGACCGGGTCATCATCGAAAGGCGCGGATTTTTCTGGAAGAAGTCCTCGTGGTCACCAATGAAGCTCCAATAGAGCCCATCCCAGATTTCACACCACTTCCCTGTCTTGTAGGAAGACATCTTTCGGATGTAGTTCGAGCCCGAAAGATACGGCTTCGTGGTGAACGTGCCACCATCTGCGAATTGCGACATCCCGTATACATTGGGCACCATCACCCAATCGTAAGCGTCAATGTAGAGCTCCATAAACCAGCGATAGATCGCATCTGGCGAAAAACGACAGAGGAGCATAAAGTTGCCAATCACCATCAATCTCTCGATGTGGTGACCCCAAGCATAGTCAAGAGCGTGACGGATCGCGTCATCCACCGGAGGTATCCCTGTCGATGCATCGTAAAATGCTTTCGGGATTTCACGATCATGACCCCAATAATTGCCATTCCGAATCTCGACACCCCGGTAGCGATAAATACCCAACATAAACTCCCGCCATCCAATGATTTGCCGTATGAAGCCCTCTAAGGAATTCAGTGGAATGTCGTTTGATTCGCTAAAACCAATAGCGGCATCAACCACTTCCTGAGGAGTGAGAAGCCCAACGTTGATCGCCGGAGAAAGGACAGAGTGAAAAAGGGTTCGATGCTCCAGATGAATCGCGTCCTCGTAAGGACCGAACTCACGAAACCGCTCTTCAAGGAATGAATCCAGCCAACTCTTCGCGGCTGCGTGAGTCGTAGGCCACGCAAAAGAATCCACCGAGCCAAGGTTCCGCTTGAACCGCTCTTCGACGTAATCAAGAGCTTCCCCAACATATTTGTTCCGTCTCGCAGCAGGAACTGACGGTAACTCAAGTTCCGCCGGCACTTTCTTTCGATTGTCTTCATCGAAAGACCAGCGCCCCCCAGTTGGCTCATCCCCTTCCATGAGTATCCCCAGCTGATTTCGTTGGTCCTTATAGAAGTTTGCCATAAACGGACGCTTGCGACTTTCTCCGGTGTGCTTCTCCAGCAGTTCCTCGGAGCTTATGAATGCAGGGGTATCGAAAAGCACCAACTCAGCCCCGAGTTCGTTCGCTATCCGTCGAACTCGCTTCTCAAGAAGAAAATCATGGGGATTAGCTAACCGAATCTCTTTGACCGTAGAATCCAATAGGGATCTCAAGACGTTGTAGGAATCACTCCGCGAACCTTTGGGGCAATCAATATACTGTAGCTTGTAGCCTCGCCTGCTCATCTCCGCAGCGAACGCTTTCATGCTGGCCCGATGAAAGACCAACCTCTGCTTGTGAACATTGAGAGGTTGGTGCTGATCGGTCCCAAAGAGCAAAGGATCTTCAATTAGGAAAGCGGGGATCGATGAATCGAGAGCAGGATGGTCCGAGAACAATTGGTGCGGGTAGATAAGGCTTACGGAATTCATAAGGTGAGGCCGGGGGTGCAACTCTGCCCGCCGACCCGGCAGCTTAGAATCCAAACCGGCAAGGTCAACGACCTCACACAAAATTCTCGTCTATTCTTTCAACAACCGCTCGATCACATCATTCACCACCTTGGGGTTTGCTTTTCCCTTCGTGGCTTTCATGACAAATCCCTTTACTGCGTTTATCGCCTTGGCATTTCCCTCCAGGTATTGAGAAACCGCTTTCTCATTCGCTGCAATTGCCTCCCGGCAAAGAGACTCCAACTCACCCTCATCCGAAGACTGTTCCAAGCCCTTTTCCCTCACGATTGCACGGGGGCTTGCGCCGCTCTTCAGCATCTCTGTCAATACTTCCCTTGCGATCTGGTTGGAAATGACATTCTCCTCCACCAAATTGACCAGTTCAGACAGACTAGCCGGAGTCACCAAAGAGTCACCAAGGCTACCCTCTCCCTCTGCAAACTCTCGCTGCAGATCATTGGCAATAAAGTTAGCCAGCAAAATCGGGCTTCCCCCCTCACTGACCGCTAGTTCGAAAAAATCGGCAAGTTCCCGCTCGGAAACGAGAACGGATGCGCTCGAATACGGGAGTCCGAGTTCCTCCTGGTAACGCCTTTGCCGGTCGAAGGGCGATTCTGGAAGCTCGGACGCCAATTCTGACTTCCAATCGGAATCCACAGACACGGGCATTAGATCTGGGTCTGGAAAGTAGCGGTAGTCGTGAGACTCCTCTTTGGTTCGCATCCCAGTCGTCATTCCTCTGTCTGCATCCCACCTGCGGGTTTCCTGTATCAACTCTCCGCCTTCCGACAAAACCCGCTTTTGCCGTGCAATCTCATAGGCAACCCCATTTTTCACACCGCTGATGCTGTTCAGATTCTTCAATTCCACCTTGGTCCCCAGAGTGGTCTCTCGAACGGGTCGGATGCTGATGTTTGCATCGCACCGCAACTGCCCTTTCTCCATGTCGCAATCGGAGATCCCAGCGTAAACAAGTTGCCTCCGCAACGCTGTCAAAAACGCAAAAGCCTCCTCTGCAGAGTAAATGTCCGGTTCCGTTACAATCTCGATCAAGGGTGTTCCGGCACGGTTGTAGTCAACCAGACTATCTCGCTCGAAATGAGTGAGTTTACCGACATCTTCCTCAAGGTGAATACGGGTCAACCGAACCCACCGATGAGGTCCCTCCTCCGACCTCGAAGCTCCCGCCACCTCGATTTCAACCTGCCCGTTCAAACACAGCGGCTGGTCATATTGGGAAATCTGATAGTTCTTTGGAGAATCGGGATAAAAGTAGTTTTTCCGGTCCCACTTACAGGTCTCCGCGATATCACACCCCAGCATCATTCCAACCTTCACGGTCTTCGCTACCGCTTCCCGGTTAATAACCGGTAGGCTACCTGGAAGTGCCATAACCACCGGATCAATCAGACGATTCGGTTCCTCTCCGAACCGGTACGGAACGCTGGTGAACATCTTGGACTCCGTCTTCAACTGGACATGAACCTCAAGACCAATGACTGCTTCGTAGTTCATCAGAGATCCTCCTTCCCCAAAGGCGCAACCATTCCCTCAAATTCGTGTGCTTCTTCGAACTTCCGGGCGACTGCGAGCATATCAGTTTCTCGAAGCACTGGTGCAATCACCTGGAGCCCAATCGGGCACCCCTCCCTATCCAGACCACAGGGAACTGACATCGCAGGCAGACCCGCCAAATTCGCCGAAATCGTGTACACGTCACTCAGATACATCGACAGAGGATCGTCCATTTTCTCCCCAGCACGAAAGGCAACTGTAGGAGTCGCTGGTCCGATCAGACAGTCTACCTTTGTGAAGGCCTCGTCAAAATCCTTACGAATCAGCGATCTCACTTTTTGAGCCCGAAGGTAATAAGCGTCGTAATAACCACTGGAGAGGACGTATGTACCCAGCATGATTCGCCTCTTCACTTCCTCTCCAAATCCCTCACCGCGCGACCGGAAATACAGATCGATTCCATCGGTCGACTCTTCAGAACGATGTCCATATCGAATACCGTCGTAGCGAGCTAGGTTGGATGAGGCCTCAGCAGTAGCCAAAATGTAATAAACAGGAACTGCGTAGGAAGAGTGAGCCAGGGAGACTTCGATGATCTCACAACCATCTTCCTCGTAGAAGCGAATTGCTTTCTCCACTGACTGCTGAACCTCAGCGTTGATTCCTTCCGCAAAAAACTCTTTGGGAACCCCAAGTTTCCACTTGCGGTCCACCTGATCACGCATGCCCGCAAGAAAGGCCGTATCCTGATTTGGAAGGGAGGTGGAGTCTCTAGGGTCATGACCACAAGCGGCATCCAGAAAAAGAGCTGCATCCTCAACCGACCTAGTAAAGGGGCCGATCTGGTCGAGAGAGGAAGCAAACGCAACCAGACCATACCGGGAGATCCGTCCGTAGGTTGGCTTCAATCCAACAGTCCCACAAAACGCAGCCGGCTGACGAATGGATCCACCCGTATCACTTCCCAAGGAAAGAATCGATTCACCCGCGGCAACACATGCCGCGCTTCCTCCACTCGAACCGCCAGGAACTCTTTCAGTGTCCCAAGGATTACACGTGCGACCGAAAGCTGAATTCTCAGTGGATGAACCCATAGCAAACTCATCCATATTCAAACGGCCAAAGAGCACCGCTCCTGCTTCTTTAAGTCGCTGAACGACTGTTGCGTCGTAAGGACTCACAAAATTCTCAAGAATACGGCTGCTACAGGTCAAAGGCTGTCCGGTGACGGCAACGATGTCCTTGAGGGCAATCGGAATCCCGTCCAACGGACCACGGACCTCTCCTTTGCTTCGCCTTTCATCGCTCGCCTTCGCCTGTGCCATCGCATCGTCACGGTCGACACTGAGAAAAGCATTCACCGACCCCTCGACCGAATCCATCCGCTTCAGACACGCAGTTAGAATCGCCTCACTGGAGGTCTCACCTGAGTCAAGGAGACTGGCCAGATCGACTGCTGTCTTCCCCTCTAAGTTACCGTCCGTCATCTATTCGATTACAGGAGGAACAACAATTTGGCTCAACCGGCTCGCTGGCGCATTTTTTAAGAACGCTTCTCGATCGTCCAATTCTTCAGCACGGTCCTCTCGAAGCACATTGGAAAGCGGGATTGCATGGGCCATAGGCTCGACGCCATCCACATCGACCTCTTTCAGCTGCTCTACGTAACCGACAATCCGCGAAAGTTGCGGACCCAGCTTTTCCTTTTCTTCTGGAGTTAAGGAGAGGCGCGCCAAGACGCTGAGCCGATCGAGATCAATTGGGTCTTTTTCTGTGTCCATTGCTTTCTTTCGGAGTAGAGACAGCCCAATCGGGAAGGCAAGCGGTTTTCTGAGCCACTCTTGAACAGCCACGGATAAATCGGATGTCAGTTGCCAACCGATGATCTGTCCGTTTTCATCCATCCCATGAATATACGATCCCAAATCTGCTCTCCTTCCAGTCGTCGGACATTCCTCAAGCAAAGTACCTTCGGAATGGGTGCCTTCGCTTTTTCGGGTCTTCTATCCAAACGCACTTTCGGTCAAACCGGCAATTCTTCGGAGACACCTTCCGGGGTCCCTGCCATGCTCGACTTCGAGTCCCTGACCTACCCATTTGCACTTCCACCCCTACCCTACGCATACGATGCGTTGGAGCCCTACATCGACGCACGCACGATGGAGATCCATTACACAAAGCATCATGCTGGCTATGTCCGTAAGCTCAACGCCGCGATAGAAAACTACCCGGCAACCCACAGCCTCACCCTCGGAGAGATGCTTACGGATCTCAACGCGGTCCCCGCTCCGATTCAGACCGCAGTTCGCAACAACGGAGGGGGTCATCTCAACCATTGCCTCTTTTGGTATTCCTTAGTGAACCCAGGCGTGACTCCGTCCTCACCCCTGCAAGCCACCATTGACGGAGCGTTCGGTAGCGTGGATGGTCTCCTGGAGGAGATGGTTTCTACCGGGCTGGGACGCTTTGGTAGCGGGTGGTCCTGGCTCTGCAAAAATCCTGAGGGAGGGCTAGTGGTGGTCTCGACACCCAATCAAGATACACCGTGGATGGATGATCCTTCCCTTCGGCCGCTTCTTGGGGTGGATGTCTGGGAACACGCCTATTATCTGAAATATCAGAACCGCCGAGGGGATTACCTCAATGCGTGGAAAAACATCGTCGACTGGAGCGCGGTAGACAAGCGCCTTCGAGGAGCTGCCTAGAGCACTTTGCGATTAGGTTGAACCGTCAGGTGGGATTTAAAATGAGAGCAGCGCAAGGCGGCTTGGTGTGTAGCGGGCTGAAGCCCGTGAACACCAAGCTAACGCAGCGAACTCTCATTTTAACCCCATCCAGAGGACTGGCTGCTTTTGGGCCCCAACAGCGTTCGAGCGACGCTCACGCACTTCTAGTGCGCAGCGCGTCGCTCCGCCTCGTTGAGGCGCAAAATCCGCTCAGCCTGATGGTTCAAACTAATCGCAAAATGCTCTAGAGTAGCGGACTTGCCAAGCGGCAAACATTTTCAAAGAACCGCTGAGCCATTGACCGAGTCTCCCACTCTTCGGCATCGATAACTAATGAGTCGTCGATGTAAGTCTGTTGAAGGGCGCGCACTTCCTCTCCAACTGCATGCCCATACACGAACAAGGCGACCTCGTAGTTGATCCAGATACTCCGCATGTCGAGATTCACAGTGCCAAACATCGTTATGCTTTGATCTGCGGTAATCGATTTTGTGTGTAAGAGACCACCGCGGTATAGATGGATCTGGATCCCTTCTTCCATCAATTCACTGTAGTAAGAACGGCTCGCATACCTCGTTAGGACCGAGTCCACCTTTTCCGGTAGGATCAGGTGTACCTTTACTCCTCGTGCGGCTGCACCCCTCATAGCACGCAACAACGACTCGTCAGGAATGAAATAAGGGGTCGTGAGGACCAACTCCCGATCAGCTGAATTCACCGTAGTGAGTAGCATTTGTAGCAACCCGTCATCCGTCTCACCCGGACCAGAAGGAACCACCTGAATATCCACCCCAGGCTTTGGTTCCACCGTAGAGAGACGGGATTCACGAATGAGGGTTTCAATCGAATCATCCGTTTCCAAGACCCAATCACCAATCAAAGTGAGACCGAGGGGAACAATCACTGACCCTTCCATTCGAGCCATAGCATCGACCCACTCTCCCACTCCCGCATCCTGTTTAAAATACTTCGGATCAACAAGATTCATGCTCCCGGTCCAGGCAATCTTCCCATCGATAACGATAATCTTTCGATGAACCCTAAGGTCGGTTCGATCCAGGAAAGTGCGGAAGAGCCCGACCGGCAAGGCCTCCGCAAGATGGACACCCGCCTGTCTCAGCTTTTCTGGTTGTGAGCCCTTCCACCAAGGCCGCGCTCCCAATGAGTCCACCAACACACGACAAACCACTCCTCTGCTCGCCGCACGAATGAGAGAATCGAGAACTTTGTCAGCCTTTCCCCCTTCGTTCCAAATGTAAAACTCCATAAAGACCGAGTGTTCGGCTGCATCCACGTCTCTGGCGATCGAATCAAGCATCTCTTCGGTATCGGAAATCAAGTGACCGCTGCTTCCAGAAACAGTTGGAAACCCAATCATGTTCGTTCCAAGAAGATTCATTCCCTTTGCTTCACCGGGATGTTTACCCCAATCGACAATCGTAATGTCTCGATCCATTCCGAGCCTCACGAGACTCTCGTAGTCGACCTTACGCTCTGCGATTCGACGAATGCGCCTCCGGCTGATTCGCCGTTCCCCGATCAGAAGGTAAAAAAGGGCGCCGGCGAACGGGATCGCGCTAACGACGAATAGCCAAGTCAATGCCACCCCGGTAGCCGGCCTTCGCATGATCACTCGAATCGAAATGACGAGAACCAGAGAAAGGTGGAGAACCGCCAGAAGGTCCGAGTAGTCAACAGAGGCATTCATGAATAGTAGCGAAAGGTTCTATTTCATCAACCCGGATAGGCTCGATGCAATAGTTCTCTGCAAAACTGAATTCAGAAACCAATCAAGAGCCCTCATTTGAAATTTAGGGATTGGCGTCTCGATACACCTTAGATTACTTCAGCCTCTGTGGATTCGAAGGATGACTTTTCGGTCAGGCGCATCAACTCCGTTCGCTGGATTCTTACGTTTCAGGTTTTATTGATCGTTGTTTCTCCCCTCCTCCAGCTGGTCACCGGTTCGCAAACGGTGACCAACGTGCTTTTTTGGATTTCACTGGTCGGGCTCTCTTTTGTGAGTTTCCTGATCATTACGACTGGAAGACTCGCCTTGGTCTTGGGCATTTCGATAGCTGGCGTACTCGCGATCCTTCAAATCTCTGCATCCATCACCAGCAACCAAGCGATTTCTCTCATCTACTTCGCTGGTTTGGCGGGAGTCATCGGGCTTGTCTTCTGCCGTTTTATCCGGCTGCTGATGAAGACTCGCGAAGTGACTTTAGATACCCTCTTAATCGGTATCTCTTCCTACCTGATGCTGGCGGTGTTTTGGGCAGCTATGTATTCAATCTGTACACTGCTCGATCCTTCAGCGTTTTCCTTCTCATCAGCTCTCCAATCCACTTTAGAGGGAAGAATCGTGTTGGAAGGTAAGAATGCAGGATTAGCCATTTACTTTAGTACGGTCACCCAAACTACCCTTGGATATGGAGACATTACCCCAGTCTCTTCGCTGGCGAGAATGCTGGTCTCAGCCCAAGCCCTCATGGGGCAGATCTACGTGGCAATTTTAATTGGTAGGCTCGTCGGGCTGAGCATCGTATCCAAGAACAAGGAAAACTGACAGAATTGCCGACGTGGCAACCTGATCTTTCGCCCTTTTTGGTTCTCAATCGTCTGGATCCTCTGGTGACCTTATTCCAAAGCCTCCGCCAATACTGCGATAGAACTGAACGATGTTCTGACGCATGATTCCATTGCTTTCCGCGAGACTATCCTGAAGTTCGAGAAGGGCTTGCTCACTGGTCAGAACCGTATCGAATTCGACCAGACCGCTTCGATAAAGATCCAGCGACAAGCGAACCGATTCCTCAGCAGCCTCGGAGGCTCGACGAAGATCACCGTTACGGCGACGCTCGTTCGCAAGGCCGGAAAGAGAATCTTCAACCTCTTGAATCGCGGTTAGAACCGTTTGTTCATACTGCGCAAGAGCCTGATCCGTGCGAGCCTCCTCGACCTGGATCAGATCGCGGAGTCTTCCAAACTCAAACACTCTCCAACTCATGAATGGACCGATTGAAAAAGCCCGCGAGTCTCCGTTAAACCAGTCTTGCGCGTCAAATGCGTCAAAAGTGAATACCCCGTTTAACGAAAAGCGGGGATACAAATCTGCAGTCGCCACACCAATTTGCGCTGTCTGAGCCGCGAGATTCCGTTCCGCTTGGCGGATATCTGGGCGCTGCCTGAGCAAGTCGGCTGGAACTGTTGTAACCGAGACAATCGGAATCGAGTCCTGCTCAGCATACTCAGTTCCGAGAAGAGGCGCCAGGTCCCACGGATAGTCCCCTGTCAAAACAGCCAAGGCGTTCAATAGGTTGTCCCGCGCCTCCCGCAGCTGGGGCAATAGAGCTCGACTACGGTTCAAATTAAGCTCTGCCTGCGCTCGATCCAGTTCCGGAGCCAGGCCCGCTTTCACGCGGTTTACGGTTAGATTCAGAGTATTTTCCTGAGAGGTAACGTTCGAAGTCGCAAACTCTAATCGTTGCTGAACTGCGCGGAAATCGAAGTAGGCCTGAGCCGTTTCCGCATAAAGAATCACCAAAAGATCGGCGTATTGCGCTTCACTCGCTTCAAACGAAGCGGATGCGGATTCAATACTGCGTCGAACTCGTCCAAAGAGATCAATTTCCCACGATGCATTGGGCCCAATTGAAAAGGTGGTGTCGTCCCGATCACGAATCGGTGATTCGACTGGAGACACATTGACACTCGTTCGGTCGAAAGTAGCCGAACCATCGACCGCGATACTCGGAAATCTCTCTGATGAGGCAATCCCAAGGGAAGCACGAGCCTCGTCGATCGCCGCCAGAGCCGCTCGAAGGTCACGATTCTGCTTTCCCACTCTTTCGATCACTTCGTTGAGAACCGAATCGTTGAAAACGAGCCAATAACTCTCTTGGTTCGCTTTTGTTTCCCCAACATTTCGCTCGTAAGGCGACTGCCAACTATCCGGCAATGAGATTTCAGGTGCCTCGTAATCTGGACCGACTGTGATGCAGCCACCTAGAAAAAAGAGGCTTAGAAGAGGAAGGAAAGCATACAGACGTTCGGACAGTGCTTCTCTCATTTGGTCTCAGCCCTTGCGTTGTAGAAAGTGCAATAGAAGGTTGGCAGGAGAATCATCGTCACAATCGTTCCAAAACTCAGCCCAGCCATGATGGTGACTGATAGGCCCACCCAGAAGACATCGGTTAAAAGAGGAATCACTCCGAGGACCGTCGTCGCAGCAGCAAGAGCAACCGGCCGCAAACGGGAAAGTGCGGCCCCAATCGTCGCATCGTAAGCATTTTTACCCTCGCTCTTGATGAGGTTGATTTCGTCGATCAAGACAATGGCGTTCTTGATGATCATTCCGCAAAGACTCATGGCTCCCAACAACGCGACAAAACCAAAAGCTGCACCCGACAACAGGAGGCCGTAGGAAACGCCGATGATCGCGAACGGAACAATAAGGAGGATCAGTACCGGAGGCCGCAGAGCGTTGAAGAGGAGAACCAAAGTCAGAATCACAATGAGGAACGCTGGCACCACCCCTGGAATAAGGGATTTTTGCGCCTTCTCGTTGCTCTCCTGCTCACCGCCCATCTCCACCACGTAGCCACTGGGAAATTCAATTGCATCCAACTCACTTTGAACCGTAGCCATCAACTCCGCAAAAGTTACCCCAGCGATTGGATTGGCTTGAACTGTAATGGTTCTTAAACGATCGCGTCGCCAAATCAATGGATCTTCCCAGGAAATCTCGGTTCCATTAACTACCTGCGCGAGAGGCAAGGGACCACGGGTCTCATTTGCTGCCAACTGAAGAACCTCAACGTTCGTGAAGCCGGTTCGCTCGCTATTTTCGTTTCGGAGAATGATCGGGAGAACGTCATCGTCCTCTCGGTAAACGCCAACTGTCGATCCATCAAAGACTTGTTTTATCAAATTAGAAACATCCTCACGGGAGACTTGTGCAAACCGCCCACGACTTTGATCAAAAGCAGGCTGAATCACAGGGGTCCGCTGGCGCCAATCCGTCGTGACATATGCGAGAAGAGGTGAGGTCAACAGGACATCTTCCACCTTTGCAGCAGCATCCCGTAGCTCTCCAGGATCGGCATTTGAAGGACCCGTGATCCGCATTTCGAATTTATAAGTAGTATCGGGACCGACTCCGTAGGCACGGGGAGCCACCAGACTCCCCGGAAGAAGAATCGACCCCTCCTCGTTTACTTTCGAAATTAACTCAGGAATATCGCTCGCGTCTGCGACATTAACGATCAACTGTGCATAGGAGGCGTAGCTGAGCTCGGGAGAAACCGGGAGGTAGAATCGTGGCGGGCCTTCACCAATAAAAGTGACCACGTCCTCTACTCTGTCATCCTCCAAGAGAAACGCTTCCAGACTTCTGATTTCTTCGCTATGCGCGGCGAGGCTTGATCCTTCGATCGCCCAGAGATCAACCATGAACTTTTCCATCGATGACTCCGGGAAGAAGAGTTGCTTCACATAGGTGAAGCTGAAAAGGGCCGAAACCAACAAGGCGACCATGATCGCAATTGTGAAAAACCGAAAACGAATTGCGCCCTCCAAAATTGATTTGAAGGTGCGGTAGAGCTTTGACCCATAGGGATCTTTGGCCAGTTCCTCCTCGGTAGGCTTTTTGATCATGCCGATACACTGGAGAGGGGTGATTGTGATCGAAATGATCCAACTCGAAAACAGTGCGATTGCCACGACCGAAAAAAGCGATGCGCAATATTCACCCGCCGCGTCAGTCGACGCGTAGATTGGATAAAAGGTCATCACCGCAATGAGTGTCGCCCCCAGCAAGGGCATCGCAGGGAGGGTTGCCGCCTCGATTGCCGCTTCCTTTGCATTCATACCCTTAGCGATCCGAGCCGAAGTTCCATCCGCAACCACGATCGCGTTATCGACCATCATGCCCAGCGCAATTACCAAAGCTCCCAGGGACATTCTTTGTAGGTCGATCCCAAAAGCCAGCATCAGAATAAAGCTGGCCGTAATCGTGAGAATCAGAGCCGTTCCGATGATAATTCCCATCCTCCAGCCCATGAAGAGAGTGATGACTACCAGGACGATCAGGACTGCTTGGGCAAAGCTTTCAATAAAGCTGTTCACCGAATCCGAAACCACATCCGACTGCCAATGGACCCGATCCAGCTCCAACCCGATCGGCAAAGCAAGACGAAGATCCCGGACCTTTTCGTCGATCCGGGCTCCGAGCTTCACAATGTTCTCGCCCGGTTTACCAGAGACCGAAATCGCGACTGCATCCCGACCATTAAAACGCATTCGGGTTGAAGCCGGTTCAATATAACCGCGGCGAACCGTTCCCACGTCTTGAAGACGTATGATCTCCGTTTCTCCGGAAGACGGACGAATGATCAACTCCGCGATATCAGCTGGGTCTTTAATGCCGCCAGTTGTTTCTACCCTGAGCCTTTGGTCGCCGATATCAATGCTTCCCGCATCGACCACAAGATTTTGCCCTCGCAGAGTGGCGAATAAGTCACCTTCCCCGATACCTAGGGTAGCGAGATTGGCTCGAGAGTAATCGATGTATATTGCCTCGCTCTGGTCCCCCCAGACTTGAACCTTTCCTACGCCGGGAACTGCCAGAAGCTGCGTCCGCAAATCGTCAGCGTAGTTCGCCATGTCGGCGTCCGAAAAGCCATCGCTGGTTAAAGCGAGAACCGATCCATACACATCCCCAACATCGTCGTTGATGATTGGTCGACCACTTCCCTCCGGCAGACTCCCTTCGACGTCCCGCACCTTTCGCCGAAGAGTGTCCCAGATCTGGGGAAGCTTATCGGACCAAAACTCCGCCCGCACCTCGATTTTGACGATGGAGAGGCCAGCTTGGGAACTCGATTCGATGTAGTCCACTTCGGTCATCTCCTGAACCGCCGTTTCAATCAAGTCGGTGACCTCTTCCTCAACCTCCTCCGGTGAGGCTCCCTGGTAGGGAGTAATCACGTAAGCGACTTTGAGCGAGAAATCCGGGTCTTCCAGCTGTCCCAACTGGAAAAAACTAAAAATACCTACAAGGAAAAGGACGGCAGAGGTGAAATAAGTGACAGTCGCCTTCTCGACCGCGAATTTTGGAATTCCCATTATTCTCTCGGCAAAGTGCTTTTACTCTTCGTTGAGTAGCCGAACCGACTGCCCCTCTTTGAGAAACTGCGTTCCAGCAGTCACAATCCAGTCCACTCCGTCCAGTTCTTGGAACTGGAGATACACTCCATCTCCCGAAACACCAACGGTCTGGACCTCTTCGAGAGACACGGTAGACGACTCTTTGTCCAACACCCAAACCGCAGAAGAACCGTCACGCTCAACAAGAGCAGAGGGTGGAATCCGAACTCCGGGAACTGGAAGACCAGCCGGAATGTTCCCGTTCTCTTCGAATGCCAGCTCTGCATTCGCCTGCCCAGACATACCGGGGAGAATCTGAAGTCCATCGGGCTGGTCGAGGATGAGGGTGAGAGGATAGGTCCGCGTCGCTTCAGAAGCTTCTGAGCCAACGCTATCGATAAGCGCCGGAAGGGGCATATCCCCAAAAATGTCAAAAGTAACAGTAAAACGTTTAATCGATGAAAGATAAGGAAGGAATCTTTCGGGAAGTTGAACCGTAAATTCGATTTGTGAATCATCGAGAAGACGAATGACAGTCTCCGTCGCCCGAATTCTCTGAAATTCATCTGCGAAAAGGGTCGCTATGACTCCATCAAAAGGTGCGACCAAAACCGTGTCCTCCAATGCCTTCTTCGCTAGATCGAAATCCGCGATTGCGATATCGAGGCTTGCTCTGGCATTCGTCACCTCCTGCTCTGAAACCGCTCCGGTCTTTGAGGCCTCAAATACTCTGTCAAATTGCGCTTTTGCCCGTTCACGCTCCGCTTCCGCAGAATTCAGCGAATTCTGGTAGTCGCGAGGAGCCAGTTTCGCGAGAACATCACCCGCTTTTACGCGGTCTCCTTTCTCAACGGGAATTTCGGTGATAACGCCACTCACCTCAAACGCCAGGTTCACCTCGTTTGTCGCCTCAGCGCGCCCCGGCAAATCGCCACCGGCAATCGCTGCACTTGGGAAAACAGGAACCGCCCTCACTGGTCTCGGAACTTCTACCTGTTCTTCAACAGCATCACCGCAGCCTGCCAAGACTACCATGCAACCACCCAACACTCCTACCAAGAGTCCCCGACTAAAAGAGGATGAATATGAACTAACCATCGCAACTTTCGCTATAAGCATCACTTAACTAGTCATCTAACAAGCGAAAAACGTGCCGCTTTCACAAAAACTCGTTATTCTGAGACCCGCCCCTTTCAAGCCCACCAATATCAACATAGACAATTCAAACCGGGTCATATACGCTTCGCAAGTTCCGTCGCACCCAGAGTACCATCCCCTACATGAACCAACGTCAAAAGCAGAGAATTGATACTCAGGAAAAAATTCTCCTCGCCGCTCTCGAAACGTTTGCCACGGTTGGTTTCAGTGAAGCCAGTAGCTACAAGATAGCCCGCAAAGCAAACATTCAGCAGGGGCTTTTGACCTACCATTTTCCAAACAAGGAGATTTTGTGGAAAGCGGTCACAGAACACCTGTTCTCCCGCGTCCGCGCCGAAGTTCCGGACTGCCTCGATCATCAGGGAAATTCAAGTGCAGATCGAGCTCGCCGATGGATTGGCCACTTTGTTCGATTTGCTGCGCGCAACCCGGTCCTTATGCGCTTCATGATCGAGAACAATGTCAGTCATGACGAACGCCTCGATTGGATTGTTCCTCGCTACGTGCAACCTGGTTTTGAAGTCTTTTGCCGACATTTCCCAAAAATCGACGCTAGCGAACAACCTCATGCATTCTATATATTCCTCGGTGCTTCCTCTGCCATTTTCGCGAGCCGCCTGGAATTCGAAAAACTCTGCGGTTTTGATCCGACCGATGAGAAGAGAGTGGACGATCACGTCCGAATCATGACTCACCTTATGCTCAACTACTCTTCGAGTGGCACCGATAGGGTTGCCGTCTCAGCAGCCTCTTTTGAAGATTTGAAGTCGGGTAAACAGGTAGTTCCGACGCATAGACGCCAATGACCCTTTGGGACGTCAGGATCGATAATTGTCCAATAGGGTCTCCAAATTCGCTTTGAAACTTCGTTCGAAAACTCTTGCAGAGCCTTGGTCGTCGAGGCTTTGAGCACCAGCAGTCCCGACGCTTCCTGTGTCCACGCAGTCAGGCCAAAGGCTACGCCATTCGCCACCCGATCCACAAGAGACGCGTAGGAAGGCCGGAATGAATCCAGGGCCCTTTGCCACTTTACATCCTCAACGAGAGTCGAGAGCCCAACCAAAACATGGACCATCGTCGAATTTCCGGAAGGAGTCGCATTATCATACCACTCGATTTGTCTTAAAACCGGTGTATCCGCATCCACACCTGTAAAGTAAAAACCGCTTCCGCCCTCGTTCTGGAACCGGGACAGCACCGTGGAACCGAGCGCAACAGCCGCCTCACGAAAACGCTTGGTATCCTGAGTTGGAAGTAGGTCCTCTCGACCAGAAGCAACCAAACAGGCATGGGCAAGCGTTGCATAATCATCCAAAAACGCCTCTGGCGCATCTTCGTCAATCCGAGCAAGCAGGTGCTCCCCTTGGAACGCCTCCTGAAGCAGGATACTCAAAACTTCACCACCTCGGCTGACCCACTCTTTCCGGTTAAAGATTGATCCTGCATGGATCAAGGCTCGGGCCATCAATGCATTCCAAAAAACGAGCACTTTCTTGTCGCAAACTGGAGCAGGACGCTCCAAGCGCTTTTCGTAGAGGATCGATCGCGCCTCCAAGAGTTCATCGCGATCCTCAACCGTGCCATCAAACTGGGGGTAGGACAGACCATCCTCAAAATTGCCCGCCTTGGTAATGCGGTATGCCTTTGAAAAACGCTCTGCCGTCTCCTCATCGAGATATACCCTGAGTTGCTCTGGGGTCCAACAGTAGAATCTACCCTCGCCCTCAGGAGAATCCGCGTCAATCGATGCCGCAAAGAGACCTGAGGTGGTTCGCATTTCCCGCTCCAGCCACTCAACCGTATCCGCAACGACCCTTTCAAACAATGGATTTCGGTAGCGGGACCAGCCCATTGAGAAAGTCTCGATCAACAATGCGTTGTCGTAGAGCATCTTCTCGAAATGTGGGATCGTCCAGTCATCGTCTACGCAATACCGGCAGAAACCACCGCCAATCTGATCAAATAAACCCCCTCTGGCCATTTTCTCCAGGGTCAACGAAACCACCTTGTCTATCCGATCTGCCATCTTTGGATTCTCGTTTCCGCAAGCTCTGGTCTGCCTCATCGCAAGAAGAAACTGGAGAACCATCGACGGTGGGAATTTGGGAGCCTCTCCAAAGCCTCCTTCTTCTAAATCCGCGGTGCCGATAATCTTGCGAACTGCACCGAGCAAGTCGCGAACTTCCCAATTCGAAGCCTCTTCCGTTGTTACCGTCGACTGGTGTTTGAGGTTAGCGACGATATTACCTGCATTCTCTTCCAGTTCTTCACGCCTCGACTGAAAATAGTCTGAGATCCTCATCAGCAGTTGCGGCCAAGGTATCATTCCCTGACCACGGTCCTGTGGAGGGAAATAAGTGCCGCCATAAAATGGCCGCCCGTCCGGGAGGCAAAAGGCATTTAAAGGCCAACCCCCATGCTGATTGATCATTTGAACGGCCTCCATGTAAACTCGATCCACATCGGGTCTCTCTTCCCGGTCGACCTTAACGCACACGAAGTGCTTGTTCATGATTCGGGCGATGTAATCATCCTCAAAAGATTCATGAGCCATCACATGGCACCAGTGACAAGAGGAATACCCGATCGAAACGAGCATAGGCTTGTCTTCAGCCGAGGCTTTGGCGAAGGCCTCTTTTCCCCACGGCATCCAATCCACTGGATTCTCCGCGTGCTGGCGGAGGTAAAGACTGGTTTCTTTAGCGAGTTGGTTGGCCATCCCTCACTCTTCGCCATAAAAGACAAGGTTCGCAAACCCTGCGTCCACGAAAATCAGCAACCCAATAGTAGGGCTAAAGGCAAAACGCACTCAGGACTTCTTGATACCAGAAAGGTCAGTCTCAGATACAATCGCGGACGCCAGGACTTCTTCGGTCTGGAGGAAAAACCCGCTCAAGCACCTGGAACCGGTAAACCCATTCCCGGAAGAAAGTTCAAAAGCTGGGTTTGGAGAATTTCCAGATCCTTCAGCGTGATCGCCAAAGAAAGCGTTGCCCTACTTCCCTCGCTACCCGCGACGAGCGAGTCGAGAACGGGGAGAGGTTCTGGAGTGTTTCCCGCAACCATCATTTTCGCAAAGGAGATCAATTGATTGTTGAGGATGCTCGCAATCGCTTGTGCATCTTCCTCTGAGCCAAGATTCAGTCCAATCTTCATAGCTAGGTCATCAGCAGCCATCATACCGACTCCAATACTCTCGAGGCTCTGGATCTTCGAAAGACCCGGAGCAAACGCCTCACCCTGAGCGGCCATTCCAGCCAACTGAGCCTTCAAGGACTCTGGCAAGATGATGGAGATCCAGCCCTGCTGGCCATCAATCAACCCCATACTCGGAGCCGAAAGAGCAGCAGGAATAGAACCTGAGGAACGCGCAACCGAAGAGTCCACGCTCGTCTTGTCTCCGAAGAAAGCAGTCGTCGAAGAACCATCATTGGTCACTGCAGAAAAAATCTCTGGTGCCCCAGGCTCCTTGGGGAATTCAATGTATTGAACTCCTTCGCCCTCGGTCACCGTCATATCAAAAGACTCGCCGCTTTGCTCAGTAACGTAGGTGATTGCTTGGACAATCTGATCAGCGGTAACTACCTTGTCGGCTGATACAGCGCCGCTGATTTTGAGCGCTGTGGGATCGACCTGCACCATTTCCAAGCCCGAAACGGCCAAAGCAAACACCGTCACATCATCGTCACTAAGTCCGGTAATTTCGGTGATTGTGTCTGCAATTTCCTGTGACTCCTCTGCTTGCGGGAGGGTCTCCTGCATTCCAGCAACTGCTTTCGAAAACTCAGATTCACTCATCGCCTTCTGATCAAAATACATAGCGATATCAGCCGATTCAGGAAAAGCCTTGAGAGCTTCATTGGAGGCTGCAGGGCTACTACCAGAATCACCCGATGGGCTACAGGCAGCACCACCAATCAAGACGGCTGCAGCAAGGGTGAGAAGAAATATGGGTTTCGTCTGTGGGTTATTCATAGTATGGAGAGACGATAAACTCACATGGGCGTTGATGGAAAGGAAAGAAACCATGATTTTTAAACGAATTAAGAACCCGGCGTCTGTGGACTTTCCTTTTTATTAAATCGCGCCTGATACAAAGCATGCTCGCAAAAATCGAAATCGGTATCGCTATCGAAAGCACTCGAGACCCGATTTCGATCCCGATATCGGATCCCGAGTCTGTTCTATTTAGGTAGCGAATTAATAAGCGAAGCAAAAGCAGGCACTTGAATGGCAATATCCAAAGACCCATTTGGAAATTTCCGTAGAAGCATCCGCGACTCGACTGAGCTCGCGGTTCGAACAAGCTCACCGCCCTTAGTCTGTCGAAGGGCCGAAGCCCACGCAGACGGATGACCGTGGTGTCATGAGTGATTACCGGCCTTTATGGGTCATTGGTCTTCGCGACCGATGCTACGCTTGCGAAAGCACTTCGCTATGCCGCCACCCTGATTTCCCTGCGAACACCTGAGTTGCAAACAAGGAAATAGGTAGAATCCCAAATACCTCGAAGGAATCCGATCTCTACTAGGAATTGAAACCATCAGCCCTGCGCCTTTGGACCTCTTTCGCCTTGGTCGCAGGAAGCGCACGGGGCTTTGACCAAACCCGAATATTTCCTGCGGTCTTAGGCCTTGAGTACGGCTACCAGCTTTTCCGCCCACTCTTCGTAGCCATCTTCGAAATCAACGTCTAAATCCGCCCGATCCAGAATTTTCTTGGCACCTGCCTTCACCAATGACTCCTCGACCTTCCGGCCGCATCCGCAGAAATCGTCATAGGAGGTATCGCCAAGCGAACAAACCGAGAATTCAAGATTCGGAAGTTCGCCCGCTTTTCCATCGTACAAATCAAAGCAAAAGTCTTCGGCGTCGTCAGGGGGATCTCCCTCGCCCCACGTAGAAATGACTACGGCGAGCTTTTTCTCGTCCTTTAGGCGGGTAACGTCATAATCACCCGCATCTTCAACAACCGCGCTTACCCCGGCGGATTCCAACTTATCAGACAAATCGTTCGCCAACTCCTCGGCGTTGCCGGTCATTGTCCCAAACAATATTTTCACTGCTCCATTTTCGCTCATAACCTTAGACAAATTTTACTTTCTGATAATTTCAATTCACAAATCCATAACACCGGATTCCAAAAAAACCGCTGTGCGGATCCTCCTTACTTTTCCCTATTTCCTAGACGAGACACCACCCAAGAAACTACATCTTCATCGGACGAGGACTTCACCTTTCTCAGGAACTCTGCCGGATGGATGCCACAGCTCCGAAGAAATCTGCGGTCACCACCGCAGCCATACATCACTTCGCCAGGCAATTGGCCACGTAGCTTTGCGTTGGCCTTGACCAAAATTCGAGGCAGCCAAGGAATCCCTGCGACTGTCTCCTCCCTTGGCGGAAGGCTCGCCTCGGATATCCACTCACTTGACGGCTCTCCCCCCTGATCTTCGAAGAAAAAGAGCACTCTCTCAAAAGAAACTAGCAGGAAAGTCCCAACGTCAGGATCTCCAGAAGAAACAAAGTCTTCCACGTAGTCGAAAACGTCCATCACCCCCAAACCGATACCCTGCAACTCTGTCGTTTCACTTTCTGTGAAAAAATCCCCGGGAGTAGTTTTACCTCCCCGATAACGTTCAACACCCTGATTCCATAGGTGATGAAGCCTGTTAGTTAGATCATAAAGATCCGGCACAATAGCGGTCGTTTCCATATTGCTCCGGAAGATGCTTACAGCCAAAGCGAGCGCAAACACTCAACCCAATTTAATTGCGCAAGAGTGGTCAGTGAGGACAGGCTTCTACCTGATTGACCAAGCCGGTCACATCCGTTCTAGGAATGACTTCTGGAGAGGTCTATATTCAGCTTGGTCAAGACTTGGTAACGCCCAAGTCCTTTTGCGCGACGGCTGCTCTCGGCAAAGAAGAGTCGTTATCTATAACCGAAAGCCAATCGGACATGATCCGAATACCTTCCCGCAAGACAACGTCCAATGGGGGACCATCCTTGTCCTCCTCTACTACGGAAGCTTCGACCGTCTCCGTCTCAGCATCCAGAACAAAGAGTTCAAAATCGTAGGCATTCTCCGAGAGACTTTCCCTTTTCTCATTGAAGTACTCCCGCAGACTCTGGTCGCTTTCCTGCTGCCGACGCCTTTCTTCCAAGTCCAAAGAAACTTCCTTTTGCTCACGCCGCTCCCGGAAAAAGTCTATGGATTCCGCCATCACGGAAAACTCTTCCAAAGTATCGACACGGTCACCACTCAGCTCACGCAGCGAATCGATAAGGCCTTCCTGAACCAAGATCAAATCCAACTGATCCTCCTGCTTAAGCCCAAAGCTGAGAGGTGTGATGGTATCCCATGGAAGAGAGTGATCGAGATCAGCTTCCCCCATCGAAAGAAAATCGCTCATCGACGGGATCACGAGATCGGCTTTCACTCCTTCTACCTGTGTCGACTCTCCGTTTGGAAGGTAATACTTTTGGACAGTCAATTTAGTTGCACCGACATTCTGTCCGGAAGCCGATAGGGAATAAAAGAGAGGTGGGGTCATTCTAAAGATTCCCTGAACGGTTCCTTTCCCGTGAGTGGAACTGTCGCCCACGACCAAAGCGCGTTCGTAGTTTTGCAAAGCGCCGGCTACGATTTCCGAAGCGGAGGCTGTAAACTTGGAGACCAATACCAGCAACGGGCCTTCCCAAACGATACCGGAATCGCTGTCATCATGATGCATCAAATCGCCTTGCACCGTCTTCACCTGAACAACCGGGCCCTCTGGAATGAAGAGCCCGGCTAGCTCGACTGCTTCGGACAAGAGACCTCCGCCGTTTTCGCGGAGGTCAAGAATGATACCCTCCACGCCCTTCGCTTTCATCTTCACGATCAACTCGGCAACGTCATCACTCGAGTTTGGATGGTCAGGTAGCTCGGATCCATAGAAAGAAGGGAGATTGATGACACCAATCGGGACAGTGCGACCATCGACAGGTATCTGATACAGTTTTGCTCTCGCTAAATTAGCTGTCAGCTGAACCTCGTCACGAACCAGGACAACCTCCTTTCGTTCCGATGGGTCTGCCGCCTCTGCAGGTCGAATATTCAAACGAACCACGCTCTCTTTCTCTCCGCGGATCATCTTCACGATCTTCCTGAGTTTCATCCCGACGACGTCCACGTATTCACCATCCTCACCCTGAGCGACGCCAAGAATCTGGTCATCTACGTGAATCTGATTGCTCAGGCCTGCAGGTCCTCCGGGAATCAACTCGCGCACCGTGCAGTAACCGTCCACATCCGTCAGAACGGCACCGATGCCGACCAAGGAATTCTCAATAGCAATGGAGAGGTCTTCCAAAGAGTCAGCGGAGAGGTAGAGTGAGTGAGGATCATAGGTCCTTGCCAGTGTCGTAAGGAAAATCTCCTGAACCTCTGCTGCTTCAAAGCGATTCATTTCCCGTTCCAAGCGCAAATACCGCTGGGCAACAATTTCTTTGGCCTCTGCAAGGGCCTCTTCGAAAGGAAGTGGTTCTCCCGTCTCAACATCTGCTTCCGATACACCGTCTTCCAGGTCAAGGCTATCGTCCGAATTCGGTGCCATCAATGGAATCAACTCATTCAACAGCTCATACTGGATTCGGGTCCTCCAAAGTTCATCGACCTCTTCGTTCGATGCTGGCCAAGACTCTTCGGAGCGGTCCGTTTTGTAGACTAGGCCCTCGTTGAACTCGAAGTCCTGATCCAGGTATTCACGCACCCAAGCGATCCGCTCCTTCACCCTCGACTGGAAAACGGAAAATACTTGAAAAGCCGGATGGAGATTTCCGCTCCTGAGGTAGCGAACCATAGGGGGCGAAAAGCGGGAAAGAAATCCGTCCCGATCCCCGGCCGTAAAATAGAGGTGGTTATAGTCCAAATCCTCCATAAATGCCACGATCAGTTCAGACATCTCCAGGTCCTCAAGGGCGATTTCTGAAAAATGGAGCCTCTCAAGCGAGTTGACCAGCCACCGAGTTTCTGCCCGCATCAGACCGCTTGCCTCAAATACCCCGTCTTCAGCGGGTGCCAAGTGGGCCACCACGAGAGCCAACATGCAGCCCAAGTGTATTCGTAACCGTTGCATACCGGTATAGAGAACAGTTTTTTCCCAGAGGTCAAAACCCGAGAATAACAACCGAGCACTTTTTCCTGCCCTTGAAACTGGCTCCACATCCTAGATTGAAAGGTGAGACTTTGAGTGATTTCCGTTTGGAGCGGCGACTTCAGTCGGCGACCACCAAGATCGATTTGAGGCCGCTGTTCGGCAGCTAAAGCAGCCGCTCCAGGTTGGATTCCCGCAGAAATCGATCAGAATCGCACCTCCCGACAAACCCCATTCGATTCTTCCCTTTCCGTTTGAAGTAATCCCACACCCGTCTCTTGATGATCCGAATGATCCAAGTGCTCGACGATTCTCCCTCGCCCGCAGACAATGCGAAGGAGTTGGTTGCACTCACTGAGTCGGTTTTTTCAAAAGGAGGATCGCTCGAAACAGAGATGGGGCTTGAACACCGCGGCGAGCAGGAGGAAATGGCAGTTCGTGTCGCTCAAGCCTTCGCCGCAGACTGTCCGCTGATTTTCGAAGCCGGGACAGGAGTCGGCAAAAGTCTCGCTTACCTGATACCCGGTATCCTTCACTCGGTGAGAACGAAGCGTCCTTTTCTCGTCTCCACTCACACGATTTCTCTTCAAGAGCAGATTCGTGAGAAGGATATTGAGCAATGTCGGAAGCTTTTCTCACGGATTGAAGAGCTGAGACCCTACGCATCCTTCAAAACCGCGTTTTTAGTCGGACGGGGCAATTACCTCTGCCCCCGTCGTCTCGGTCGTGCTATTGAGGAGAGCGCTGACCTCTTTAACCAAGTCAATCAGGACACCTTGTCTAAACTCTCGGATTGGTCGGTTCAAACGGAAAACGGCCTCCGGCAAGAGTTCGATTCCGCTATGCCTGCGGAAATTTGGGACGCTGTAAACGCAGATGCCAGTTCCTGTAATCGCAAAAACTGTTCGCCCGAGTCCTGTTTTTATCACGCCGCTCGCCAAAAAGTCCAAAAAGCTCACCTCGTCATCCTCAACCACAGCCTCCTCTTTTCTTTGGTCTCTGCGGGAATGAGCCCAGGAAACGAAACCCCCGGAGTCCTCTTCCCCAATGACTTTCTGGTCGTCGACGAAGCTCATACCCTTCCTGCGACCGCAACCAATCATCTTGGCGCGGCGGTTTCCAGCTACGCGGTAGACCGGGCGCTACGCATTCTCTACAACCCCAAAACAAAAAAAGGTTTCCTCAAGAAGATCGGCACTCCGGACGACCGAAGACTCGTGGATGAAGCCATCCACGCCTGCAAAGAGTTTTTTACCCAAACCGCCGAGAGCTTCTTGAAGAGCCGGGAGCAGGTGAGACTCAGTGAGGGGGAATGGACAGAGCCAGTCTTTCACACCCCACTCCAGGAATTGTCTCGTCGTTTGAAAGCACTTGCCCAGAGAGAGCAGGACGAAACGAAAGCGGATGAGATCCGGGATCAGCAAATGCGTATGGATTCCTACCGAAGTATTCTCGGGCGTTTCTTGGCCTTCGAATTCGAAGATGACGTCGCATGGGTGGAACGAACCGGTAAGACACAAAGAATTGTTAGCCTCAGAAGTGCACCTATCGACCTGGCTCCTGCTCTTCGCTCCATCCTCTTTCGACGCCACACGTCCGTGACTCTTACCAGCGCAACTCTCGCGACAGCTGGAGGCATGGATCCATTTCTTGCACGCATAGGAGCCGACGGACAATCGCATGGCCAGGTCGACTCTCCCTTCGACTACGAGAATCATTGCGAGATTCTGATCACATCCGATTGTCCTGCCTCCGGCGGTCAGACTTCCCGCCCTACTCTCACCTATTGGGCTGAGTGCATTGTTCGAGCGGTTCTTTCGAATTCAGGCGGCACCCTAGTTCTCTTCACCAGTTATCGAGACCTGGCCGCAGTCGTTTCTGCCGTGAGGGACCGCCTCGCCGAGCGGGAGCGTCCCCTCTTTGAACAAGTCTCTGGAGGCCCACGCTCACAGCTCTTGGATCGGTTCCGCGCCGCGGGTAATGGGGTGCTCTTTGGCACCGAGACTTTCTGGACCGGCATCGATGTTCCGGGGGAGGCATTGTCTCAAGTCATCTTGACCAAACTTCCCTTTGAGAATCCGAGCCATCCGATCTTTCAGGCAAGAGAGGAGTATGTGCGGAATCGTGGAGGCCAACCTTTTCTCGAGATCTCTTTACCGGAGGCTGTACTTCGATTCCGCCAAGGTCTGGGGCGACTGATCCGGAAAGTCGATGATCGCGGCCGTTTAGTCATTCTCGACTCACGAGTACTTCGGAAGGAATACGGAAAAGCTTTTATCCAGGCGCTGCCGAAAAAGGACTTCATCCGATTTTCGAGACCGGACTGGGATCGGTATTTCAAGTAAGTTCAGACCATTGCGGAAAAGGACCCATTGCCAATGAAATCCGGGTCCGTTTCATTTGTGACGTAAGTGTTACTTTACGCGAATTGACTGTTTTTGGGGCCGGACGATACCTCTGACGATCACTTTCCCGACTTCTCAACAAACAGCTTGAACATGACTTTCGTAGGAACCCTCCGAAAAACCGAGAACCTTAGATCTCAGAACAAGCAGGTTCTAGCCTTCACTTTGATTGAGCTACTCGCGGTAATTTCCATCGTTGGCATTCTCACAGCTATTTTAGTTCCTGCTGTTAGTTTGATCCGAACCAATGCTCAGCGTTCATCCAGCGCTCAAAATCTTCGCCAGTGGACTAGTGCTCTCATGCTCTTCATCAATGAAAATGAAAAGAAAATCCCGTATGAAGGTGAAGAAGACCAACCAAGCTGGGGAAGTGTTCGTTCCGGTGCCAACGAGCAAGCGTGGTACAATGTTCTACCTCCTTACGTTGGTGAAAGACCCTTAAACGACCTCCGCTCACGCGATGACCGCGCTCTTGTCATACGAGATGGCTCCATCCACCTGAGTCCGGGTGCCGAAGTAGACGAACAGGAAAATCTGCGTCGTCCTTTCTTCTCTTACATGATGAATTCGCAGCTCTACAGTGGCGAGGACAGTGCCCCGAGTAACTCTGGCGAAATTCTCATTCGGATTACGTCGATTGAAAATCCCTCCAAGACAATCTTTATCACCGAAACCCGCACCTCGACCGAAGACGGGGCTCCCAACGAATCAGACGAACGGGTCGCCCGGTCAAAGGGGCGCAACAACAGCATCAGCTTCCGCTTCAACAAACAGACGAATGTAGCATTCCTCGACGGACATATCGCGACAGTGGATAGTGCTGACCTCTACAACGACGGTCGGGATCCGGCACTAGTTGGTGGTCAGCTCGATTCCTTCCTCTGGTATCCTTGGAACTAGCCGCACTTCCTTTCAAACCAATGAAGTACTTGCGCACGTTAGCAGTCCTTGTTGGCACAGCACTGTGCTCAGGTTCTCTTTTTAGTGCTTCCGTTATTCTCAATGAGTACAACGGCGTTGCGGACTCCAACCAAATCGGAGGTGGAAGTGGCTCCGATACATTCTTCCCTCTCGTCAACGGAAATGGGGGGAACTGGCTTGAACTTGTCGTGGTGGGAGACGGAACCGCGGCATCAACGGTGGACATGCGAGGTTGGTCAATTGAAGTCTTCGACTCTGATGATGGCTCATCCTCGATAACTCTCTCTCAGAACAGCTACTGGCAAAATGTTCAGGCTGGTACCCTACTTACTTTTACGGAAGATAACACTTCGGCTGGAGGACTCGACAGCGATCTCTCTCGAGAGGATCGTCTGAATTCCGAAGGTTGGGCGTGGTCGAACATTTGGATACAAGATGGCACCCTCATTGATTTGGCATCCAGTGACTCTGTTCTCCACACTTCTAATCAGGATACCGCAATCACGATCCGTGACGATCAGGACGTCACCGTTTTTGGTCCAGCGGGAGAAGATATTGCATCAGAAGGGGTCAACTCGGAGGAGGTCCTCGCCCTCCAGGAAACGCCTTCCCCCTCTGTTGCTACGAGCTCAGTAGGATACAACGATGTGGACAATTCATCGTTTGGCTCCCCTAACCCACTGGAAGGATCAGGAACCCAGAGCTTTCTCGCCTTTCGCATCGCAGGTCCCGCTCCTGGATTCACTACCCCGATCGCAGACACCTTTCTGACCGCTGGAAACCCTTTTGCCGAAACCGTTACCGCTTCAGATGCAAATGGAGGTACACTCACGATCGACATTCAATCAGGACCGGACTGGCTCTCCATCATCGATAACGGAGACGGCTCAGCCGATCTTTCAGGCACCCCTGCAGATGAAGATGCTGGCATTCATCCCGTCGTCCTCGAAGTCACTGATGATCCTCAGGACGGTTCCGACATCCTAGCGTTTACTATTACTGTTTTTGCAAGTTCCGTTCCGGTCATCGTAAACGAATATGATGGAGGCGGAGAATGGTTGGAACTCGTAGTCGTTGGCAATGGATCACCAGGTTCCACTGTAGATCTTCGAGGTTGGTCCCTCTCACTCGAAGATGACAACGGCAGCGGGACGATCCAACTGTCCAACGATGATTTCTGGTCGAACGTTCAAGCAGGCACGATTCTACTCTTTAGTGAAGATGATGCAGCTAACGGTGGTTTTGACACGAATATTGCAGCGCAGAATCTCATTTCGACTGCTGGTTGGGCGTCAGCCACCTTCTGGATTGGAGACGAAACCTATCTCGACTCAACGAACACATCCGCCGAACTATCCGTCTCCAATGACGATGCAATCATCACGGTGCTGAACGATGCAGACGAATTCATCTTTGGCCCGGTTGGCGAGGGAATCGAATCCGACGGGGGAGTGAGTGGGTCCGAACGATTCATTCTCGACGCCGACCCTTCTACCCAAATCAACCCAATAGCCGGGGACTACGCCGACTCTGACTCCTCGACTCCCGGACAGCCCAACCTGAAGAGCGAAGGTTCTCTTCAGAACTTTGAAGCCTTTTCCACCGGAACCAATCCAAATTCACCTCCGTTTTTCACGGCCGAACCAGCGCAACTTCTCGACTATGCAGTAGAGATCCCCGATGAGTATTTCTGGATAGTGACCACCGAAGATCCAAACGCCGGCGATACCCTTACGATCACTCTGTCGGAGGGACCAGACTGGCTAACCCTTGACGACTTTGGCGATGGTTCAGCAGACCTTTTCGGAACCCCTGCTCTAGCAGATGCAGGTACCCATCCTATTGAGATCGAGGTGACTGATGGAGAGTTCACCGTGTCGCAGAATTTCGAAGTGTTCGCATTCGCAACATCCAGTCCTGTTGTGCTCAATGAGTTTAATGCCGTTGCTGACAATTCCTTTTTAAACGGAGGCGATGAAGGTACAGATAGTGACAGTGGAGCAGCGGCAGACGGATTTTTCGGCCGCGTCGCGGGAAATGGCGGCGACTGGTTTGAACTGGTGGTCGTAGGCGATGGATCAGCTGGATCGACAATCGACCTGCGCGGATGGTCAATTGAAATCTCGGAAGACGGCAACCCTCCCGAATCGATCATTCTGTCTCAAGACTCCTACTGGCAAAACGTTCAGGCCGGCAGCATTCTCACCTTCACAGAGGACTCGTTTGACGACGGAGGTCTCGACACCGCCATCCATCGCGTCAACCGCTTCGACAACGGGGGCTGGGCATGGACCAACATTCTTGTGAACGATCCTACTTACGTCGACTTGAATGCAAGCACCTTTAACAACGGTTTCCCGGCCAGCAACGCAGACTTACGGATCACTTTAAAGGACGCTACTGGGACGGTTCGTTCCGGGCCTGCCGGAGAAGAGTTTCTCTCGCTCGGAGGATTGGGAGATACGGAGGTGTTTAAGCTAGAACAAGACCCGACACCCCTTTCTGCCTCGCCGCTCAGCGCCTCCTATTCAGACGGCACCAGTAGCTCGTTCGGTGCGCCCAATCAGTGGAACTCCGGTCAGAATACCCAGAACTTTTCTGCCTTTGAGACGAATACACCGGGAAACAGCAGGCCCTTCTTTAACTTTGTTTCCCCATTCTTCGCCCGCCAAGGCGATTCCTTTTCCTATTCCGTCACCGCAAGCGATGAAGACGGCACCGGATCCCTCACCCTGTCTCTTGATACCGGCCCGCCGTGGATCTCATTGATCGACGGCGGCAACGGATCAGGGACTCTCACAGGCACTCCATCAAGCTCCGACGCAACGGGGTTGCAAACCGTTACAGTCTCAGTCGACGACGGTATTCATAGCGTATCCAAGACATTCTCTCTCTACATCCACCCCGTAACCGCAACTGTAATCCTGAACGAATACAACGCCGTTGCCCAAGACGAGTTTCTGAACGGAGGGACTCTCGCCTTAGACGACGAGGGTGGCACGGCCTCTGATCCGCACTTCGGCCGTATCGCAGGGAACGGTGGTGATTGGTTTGAATTGGTCGTGGTTGGAGACAGTATCGAAGACGGCGTCGACCTGCGCGGGTGGACGATCGAAATCGCAGACAATGCTTCCTTCCCTTTTGCAGCCGAGGAACGCATCGTCCTGTCATCCGACACGTTCTGGTCCGATGTGCCCACCGGAACAATTCTCACCTTTACTGAGAAACGAACCTCTGAAGGTGGGCTCGACACTTCTTTGAATGCTCTGGACAACCGCAACTCGGAGGGCTGGGCATGGTCCAATGTTTGGATCGGGGACTCCACACTAATTAGCTACACCGACGAGGTTACCAACGGATACTCTGTAGATGGTGGCACCGGAGAAGTTCGTGGTATCAACACCTCGAACAACGACACGTGGTTTGTGATCCGAGATTCCGCTAATAGCCTGATATTTGGACCAGCTGGCGAAGGCATTGCCCCCGCCTCAGGGATTGGAGGAACGGAAGTTTTTGAACTGCAAGCCGACCCGGATCCTGCAGTCTCACCATTGATTGCTTTTGATAACGGTCCTCCCGTTGTGGATGGCTACGACGATTCATCCTCCAGTACCTTCGGTCGTCCCAACGACTGGAGCGCTGGAACCAATATTCAGGACTTTTCTTCTTTCATTCCTTCGAGCGGGGGATCCAACCCAGTGGAAACCTACCTTGCAGGCTTTGGACTGAGCGGAGCGGATCTCCAATTCGACGCGGACAGCGACAAGGACGGTGCACTACAGATTCTCGAGTTCGCCTTCGCGACCGACCCCACCTCTGGCGCTTCGCTCCCGGTCTTGCGCGAAGGCCAACAGATCGCCGGAGCAAACGAGCACTTCACCCTGACCTTTCTCCGCCGTTCCGGAGGAAACGGTGCCGGAAACACCTACACGGCAGACGGAATCGTTTACATCGTCGAAGGTTCGCTTGATTTGAACGGTTGGAATGAACCGGTCGAAGCAACAACAAACCCAAATGGACTTCCCGTAGCACCGACGGACTATGAGTGGAGCACGTTCCGTCTCGTCACACCCATCCGGGGAGCCAACCCTTCGGACCGCGGGTTTATGCGGATAACTTTAGAACAAAATTCAACGCCGTAGAGCTTCGTTAGGTTCACTTCACAGACCGTCTGTTACAGAATTGTCAATCTACGCTCATTGACCTCAGAAGAACTTATCACAAGCCTCTCCGATATCGTATCTAGCACCTTTCAACTCTGCTCAGTAAATCACAGACTCTACATACAAAGTCAACTTATCGATCCATGAACAACAGCGCCAAAGTACTCATTTCAGCATTCTCCATTCTAGCAACTACGGCTTCAGCGCAGCTGGTCATCACAGAAGTAATGTCAAATTCTGATCATCCCGGAGGCGACGCAAATGGAGATTGGTGGGAACTTACTAATACGGGTGGCAGCGCAGTCGATCTGACCGACTATTATTGGGATGATGGCGATGGATTTGGTGTTGATGGTGCTGTTTTTCCAAGTGTCAACATAGGGGCTGGAGAGTCCATTGTGATCGTGGATGAAGGAACGGATAACCTAGCGGGCTTTATAGCAGCTTGGGGCGGTGGTTTCACCGCGATTTCCAGAGACGACTTCGGCGGTGATAACGATTTTTCCGGTCTGAGTGCTGGTGGAGATCAAGTAGATCTCTACAACTCTGCTGGCGGCATTGTTGATTCTGCGGTGTTCGGCGACTCTGACGGCGGTGGCAAGAGTTTTGAATGGGATTCCTCGGGCACTTCCCTCGGATTTAGTGTCCAAGGAGAAAACGGGGCCTTCATCGCCCCTGGGGATGGTGCCGGAGGAACTGGTATTGATATTGGATCTCCTGGTGTAATTCCTGAGCCGGGTATTTTCGGAGCATTGGCTGGTGTAGTCGCTCTTGGCTTTGCCGCCTCCAGACGAAGAATCCGTCACAACTAGGGGAAACAGACTTTCGTTGATTTGGAGAGAGCCGCCCGATGTGGGCGGCTTTCTTTATTGGCCTGGCTTCTGAGGAATACCGAGGCGATTTCGCCGCACCTTCGAGTTGGAAATACGTGTGCTGAAGACAGGCACAATTGGGGTGTTCTTCGTCGGGTAGCCTAAGCACTATTGTCTCACTGCATCGGCAACATTTCCGTCACTTAGGCGCAATTCCTTGACCACCTTAAATCACGGCCTTCTGTTGAAGCGACCATGGGTTCGATGACGTCTGTCGCTTCGCCACTGAAACGCAAGAAGAAGACTGTACAGGCCTACATAGACGAGACTCCTTTTTGGGCAGACGGAACCCCGGTTTCAGATTCCGCGATGTCACGGATGCAGAAACGTATTTGGATCCTGGCGACGGCGGGGAAGTTCTTTGAGGGAATGATCGTTTTCATGACAGGCGTTGCCATCCCCCTTCTTCACCTGAATTTCGATATCTCAGCCGCACAAAAAGGAATGGCTGGCGCTGCTCCCCTGTTCGGTATTTTGGTCGGGGCGACCCTCCTTGGAGGACTGGCCGACGTTTTCGGGCGCAAACGAATGTTCATTGCCGAAATGATCCTCTTTACGCTTTTTCTTCTCGGGGTTGCCTTGAGTCCGTCATTCTGGGTGTTCGCGCTTTTCCTCTTTGGAACCGGTATGGCTTTGGGTTGTGACTACCCAACCGCGCACTTGGTTATCTCCGAGAGCATTCCTAGTCGGATCAGAGGAAAGTTGGTCTTGGGTGCATTCTCGTTTCAGGCAATCGGGGCACTAGCGGGAGCGGCTCTTGGCGTCTTTATTCTGAGCGTTTATCCAGAACCAGATGCGTGGCGATGGATGTATGGGAGTCTTCTGCCTCTCGGCGTTCTCATTGTCTTCCTCCGCTTCTTTGTTCCCGAAAGTGCACACTGGCTGATTAGCAAGAATCGGAAAGACGAGGCATCAAACGCACTCCATAAGCTCCTCAATCGCGATCCGAAATACCCGAAGGATTTTCTTCTTAAAATGCCTAAAAAACACAAGGAAGGAGAAAGGAAAAGCGGTTACCGGGAACTCTTTGCCAAGAAGAACCGACGCGCCACCATCCTCGCTTCGGTCCCTTGGTTTCTCCAGGATCTAGGAACATACGGAATCGGAATCTTCACTCCGACTATCCTCGCCACAATGATCGGCGCAAAGAGCGGAGAGTATAATCTGGCTTCGATCATCCACGACGACCTCCTTGCCGCGAAGGGTTCTGCCATCCTCGACGTCCTCCTCATCATCGGAATCGTCTGTGCGGTGTTCCTAGTTGATAAAATCGGACGAATAAAACTTCAGATCTTCGGCTTTGTAGGTTGTGCTGTCGGTCTGTTTTTAGCCGCACTTTCCCTCAAGCCGGATGGGTCCACCGACCTCGTCCTGATATTCGCAGGCTTTATGGTTTTCAATTTCATGACGAATATCGGACCCAATGCGATGACCTATTTGATCTCGGGGGAAGTATTTCCGACGCGGGTTCGCGGCAAGGGTGCTGGCTTCGCTGCATCCTTTGCAAAGGTAGGTGCGGTCACGACGGCATTCCTATTCCCCATTCTACTCAATGGAATTGGAACCGAGAATCTCCTCTACATCCTCGTCGGAACCTCTCTATTGGGCGCAGCGGTCACTATCTGGTTTGGTATTGAAACCAAGGGCATGAACCTCGAGTCGCTCGATGACGTCGAATTTGAAGATGAAGCGGGTGAGCCTACCTACGAGCCAACTCATCCAGCGCCAACTGCTGCCAAGAATATCGGGGTGATACCGTAGGCTACTCGAAGAGGCTAATGTTGCCATTAGATCCGTCCTAATCAGCGGTCTATTCGGCCGAAACTGGGTGTTCTTCCTGTAGTTCAATCCGGATAGTATCTCGGAACCTTCATTTCCTCCGGAACGGGCTTCCGGATGTAGTTCTCGTGATAGACTCTCTCGGGCAATTCGACCTTTTCATGTTCCACGCTCTCGTAGGGGACGACTTCGAGAATATGACGAATACAATTCAACCGAGCGTGCTTCTTGTCGTTTCCCTCGACGACTCGCCAAGGGGCGTAGTCAAAACTTGTCTCGAACAGCATCTTCTCCTTCGCCTTCGTGTAGTCCTCCCAGCGGACCCGTGACTGTAGGTCCATGGGGCTGAGTTTCCACTGCTTCAAAGGATCATGAATGCGGCAGAGGAACCTGAGTTCCTGCTCTTCATCATCGATGGAAAACCAAAACTTCAGAAGCATGATCCCGGCATTCGTGATGAGCTTCTCAAAGAGAGGAACATCTTCGTAAAACTGTTCCACCTGATCACTTGTGGCGAATCCCATCACGGACTCTACGCCTGCTCGGTTGTACCACGAGCGGTCAAAAAGTACGATCTCACCAGCTGCTGGAAGGTAAGGAACGTAGCGTTGGAAATAAAACTGTGTCTTCTGCCGATCATTCGGAGCTGGCAAGGCCACCACCTTACAGACCCGGGGATTCAGTCGCTGGGTGATGCGTTTTATGACGCCTCCTTTACCTGCGGAGTCACGGCCTTCAAATAAAATAGCGAGCTTAAAACCGGACGCCTGAACCCAGTCTTGCAGTCGCACCAACTCAATCTGCAGGCGACGGAGTTCGCGGAAATAGAACTTCCGAAATCCCTTTCGGTCTCCCGAGTAATCCTCGGTAGCAGTACTTCGTTTCGATCGTAGCCGGTCTTCAAAAACATCCTCCATATCGAGCTCGAACTCGGCATCGACTTCTTCAATCAGCTCTTCATGCAACTGCTCAAAGGGAAACTCCTTTCCGCCCAATTGCACTGTTCTCTCGCTTAGGTCTGTTCTGTCGTCTCTCTCACTCATACTTTAGGTTGGAAGATTGATAGATGTAGTCTCTGGTTTCGAAACTCTCTGGGATTTTAGTAATTCGCAAGCAGGAGCCTCCTTCCCCCTTTTTTGAAACAGCTTCGTCACATTTAGAGCACTTTTCGTTTAATTTGAACCGTCAGGTGGGAAAAAAATAGGAGCAGCGCAAGGCGGCTTGGTGTGTAGCGGGCTGAAGCCCGTGAACACCAAGCTAACGCAGCGAACTCCTACTTTACTCCCCATCCAAAGGACTGGCTGATTTTGAGCCCCAACAGCGTTCGAGGGACGCTCACGCACTCCTAGTGCGCAGCGCGGCCCTCAGCCTCGTTGAGTCACAAAATCAGCTCAGCCTGACATTTCAAATTAACCGAAAAGTGCTCTAGAACCGCAAACAGTTCGAGGACTTTCAAGGGTTCCGAAAAAAGCCAATCGCTCAAAACCGCCACCGTAATCCCGCGACAAAGGCGTTAGTCCCGGTATCGTCCGGAAACAGTCCATACGCATCGGAACGGTGGTGCAGCCGGACGATTAGTGTCAGGTGGTCCGGTGGCAGATAAAACTCAAGCTCAGCCATCCAATAAACCAGCGTGTTGGTCGAGTCTCCCCCGCGGTCAACCTCAGACTCTGGAACATCCGTCGCATAACTCAACCCCAGCCCAAAAGCAGCGCTCTTCCAGATCCGCCAGCTCGAAGGCATTTCGTATCGGGAGTAGAGCAAACCGTTTCCTTCGAGGTGATTCTGGTCACCAAAATGGACGACCATCTGCAGCTCCCACCCAAAATCAAATCTTCCTTCGTGTGCAAAATCGCGGGCCACGGCTACTCCCGCGATATACGAATCAATCCAGTCAGTCTTTTCTGGATTCACTGCTTCTTCCCACACGTTGTCGGTCAATTGCCCCCCGAAAACCGTAATCATCCAATTCCTTTCTTCCTTCGTTGGATTCGATTCCTCCTCAGCATGAGCGGGATGTGGAGACCAGAATAGGGCTGCGAGCAGGGTCAACCAGTAGATCGAAAAAGGACAGCTGTAGGTTTGGCAAAGAATGATAACGCAGGGAAACTCCGAAAACTCAGACCTACCCACTCTCCTGTCAAAGCGGATCTTTCCTGTCTCTACCAAAAAATGCTTCTGAGGGGATCGGTGGCGCTCCCTTCGAACTCAACCCTTTCCTCGCAAGGTACTTGCTTAGCAAACCGTAACGAGGACTCAAAACGAAAGCAGCAAGAAAGAGGAGGCCTGCCGCTACCGCCATCATCCCGGATGTGTTCGTATCCTCAAAGCCAAACCAAACCGGAACCGTCAAAGCCATAATATGGCCTGCTGCTGCTGCGACCATTCCCAACACGGCACTGATCGGCAACATCCAGCCCAGGCGATCCGTAAGAAGTTGGGCAGTAGCCGCAGGAACGACCAGCATCGCTATCACAATAATACTCCCAACTGCTTCAAAGGAAGCGACAGTCGTGACCGCGACCATCGTCATCAGCAGGTAATGCATCAGTCCGGAGGATACTCCGATCGTATCGCCCAGCGAGGGATCGAAGGAACTCAAGCGGAATTCTTTGAAGAAAAGGATCACTAAAAAAAGGTTCAGTAGAGCCACAATCCCGAGAACTATGAAAGCCCGAGGAACTTCGAGGATAGTGGAACCAACGGAAATCTCCGCAACCACATCTAGCGGTGTCAACTCCAGTGCCCCGTAGAGGACGCAACCGGCATCAAGCTCAACGTGACTTGCAGCCTGCACAATCAGTAGAAGCCCGAGAGCGAAAAGAGTTGTAAAGACAATCCCCATCGAAGCACCCCGATCCACCTTACCCCAGGAACTAATCCACTGGGTAAAGACTGCCGTCAACACTCCCACGATGGCCGCCCCTACGAACATAATAACACTTGCCCGACTCCCTGAAACCAAAAACGCGATCGCAAGTCCGGGGAGAACCGCATGGCTAATCGCATCACCCATCATGCTCATCCGACGCAGGACGAGAAAGCAGCCCGGCAGAGAGCAGGCAACTGCGCACAGGGCCCCGATCGCCACGATCCAGGAATCCATCGGCAACCACGTCACAACCTTCCCTCCTTAGAAGATCTTAGAGTCCCATGTGCACCGAAAGACGTGGACTGAGAACCGCAACGATTTGCCACTAGATCACTCTTCCCGGTCATCTGGCTACCTCCAGAGAATGCGGGCTGACTGGAATCTTCTGCAGTCCCAATTTTTCCTCAAGCTCGCGAACCATGTCAGGACTCAGCACGTGCTCTACTGCATCCGCATCTCGGTCTACGTGCGACGGAGCAATATCGGCATGCGAAATCAAATACATCTCCCACAATCGGTGATTGCGAGTCGTCCTCGCCGCCTCTCCGAACCCTGACTCTGAAAGGCGAAGCGACTGGCCATCGAACCGATCAATGTGGTCTTCGTGATCAGCATCCTTGATCAACTTCCGCAAATGACCCAGCGTCCAGGTGCGCTTTGCCAACAATTCTCGAAAATCGACGGGTTCATTCACCAGGTGGGACGGGTCTGTCGTCTGCCGATGTTCGAGGATCTCGTAGACACCACGCAACAAATGCTGCCGTCCAACCTTACGCCGAAGCCGCAATTGCGCGGCAAAACGGCGCAGAATGCCACGTGCGCGCCCGAAAAACAGGCTGAACCCAAAGACAGCCGCTGCCACAAGCACAATTATCGATCCTGCTGGCAGTCTGGGAAGGAGCGCACTTACCGAGGAGCCGAGCCATCCGCTCAATCCCCCGATTGCTCCGGCCAGAATGAGCATGGTCCGCAGATCATCCGTCCAAAAACGGGCTGCTGCTGCAGGGATGATGAGAAACGCGATAATCAGAATCAAGCCAACTGCCTGCAAACCGACGACTGTTACAGCGCTTACCAAAGCCAACATGATTAGATCCAGTCGGTGCACGGGCCATCCAAGCGACCGCGCAAAACCATCATCAAAGCAGAGTAAGGTAAACTCTTTCATCAACAGGATAGACCCAAGAACTACGAGAATACCCACCCCGCTAAGGAGGATAAAATCGCTGAACAACATCGATGCTGTCTTACCGTAGATGAAAAACTCAAGCCCCGCTGCACTGACGTTTGGAACCGTCTGAACCATTCCGAGAATCGCGACCCCCAAGCCAAAGAAAACACTCAGGACGATCCCCATCGCTGCATCATCTTTTATCCGGCTAAGATTGCGGATCAACAAAACACAGCCCACACCCAACACTCCTGTGATTGTCGCACCAACCAGAAGCCCTAAAAGCGACTTCCCTGAACCGCCCAGCATAACCATCACCAGAAACGCTAGGCCGATGCCCGGTAGACAGGCATGGGAAAGAGCGTCGCCCATCAGCGAACGCTTGCGGAGGAGCAGAAAACTACCAATCAAACCCGACGCAACACCCAGGATGATTGTGCTCAGAACCACCAGGCGGGTGTTATAATCCAGGAGGAAGAGGACTCTCCAAACGGTTTCCATCAAACCTAGCCGGTTTGCAGCGCGTGCCCAGCCTCAGCGATCAGCGTTAGCTTTCCACCGTAGGTTTTTTTCAAATTCTCCGAATTGAAAATCTCACTGGTCGGTCCGGCTGCAACAACCCGCATGTTGAGTAGAATCACCCAATCAAAATACTGGCTTACAGTAGCGAGATCGTGATGAACGACGACCACAGTCCGTTTTTTTTCCTTCAGCTCTTTCAGAAGATTAACAATTGCCCTTTCCGTCGCCGCATCGACCGCAGCAAAAGGCTCGTCCATCAAGTAAATCTGGGCGTCTTGAGCCAGCGCTCTCGCGAGGAAGACCCGTTGCTGCTGCCCACCGGAAAGCTGACTAATCTGACGATCCGCTAAGTGGCCAATGCCAACATGATCCAGCGCCTGCCCGGAAAGATCACGGTTTTTCCTCCCCACCGGGCGACACCAGCCAATCCTGCCGTAGAGTCCCATTGCGACTACATCCCTTGCGCTTACGGGGAAGTCCCAGTCTACGCTTTCCCTTTGGGGAACGTAGCCCACCAGAGCCCTTTGCTTGCGGTAGGGCTTTCCGAAGAAACGAATATCCCCAGAGGCCTTTGGGACAAGGTCAAGGCAAGCCTTAATGAGCGTGCTTTTACCCGCGCCATTTGGGCCAACAACACCGATCAATTTGCCTTCCGGGATGTCAAGATCAACATCCCACAAAACTGGCTTGCGTTGGTAAGCGACCGTAAGATCGTGAATCGAGATAGGCGCGTTTGAGGAATGATCAAACGCACGTTCGCTCGATTTACTCATGCGTGAGTTTGCCATTCATTCCACTCTCAGGGGCCTTGCCGCCAAGAGCATTCGCGATCATAGTCACATTATGATCGATCATACCGATGTAGGTACCCTCGTAGGTTCCTGCAGGGCCCATTGCGTCAGAGAACAACTCGCCTCCGACCACCAGTTCGTGTCCACGGGAACGGGCTCCCTCAATCAGTGCTCTCACATTTTTATCTGAAACCGACGTCTCTATGAACACAGCAGGAATCCCTTGCTCAACGAGGAAGTCAACCAAGTTTTCGATATCCCGCACACCCGCTTCCGACTCGGTGCTCAATCCTTGAATTCCTCGCACTTCAATTCCATACGCCCGGCCCAGATAGCTAAAGGCGTCGTGCGCAGTGACAAGGTAGCGCTGGCTCTCTGGTATCGTCTCCATCACCTCCGTCGCATACTGCTCTAAAGCTCTTAGCTGGGTCGTGTAAGTTTCCGCATTCTCCTTGTAGAAGTCTGCGTTGGCTGGGTCGTATTCGGAAAGTGCGTCAGCTACCACTCCCGTGGCAAGAATCCAACCCTTGACGTCCATCCACACATGGGGGTCAAAATGATCCTCTTCATCGGTTAAAACGAAATTCCCGTCATCGAGGATCACCTCGGTGACGGCATACACTGGTTTACCCTTCCTCGCCAGTCGCACCAGGACATCTCCCATTTTGCCCTCGAGCATCAGTCCATTATAGAAAATCACATCGGCCTGATCCAAGGCAACGAGGGCACTCCTTGTGGGCTTGAACAGGTGAGGGTCGATCCCTTCACCGATTATTGCGGTCACCTCAGCTTTATCTCCAGCAACTTCACGGACAATATCCGCAATCATGCCCACGGTAGCCGCTACCTCATAAGGATATTCCTCCGGGCCCGCTTTGACTTCAGAAGAGGAAAGTGTCATTCCGCAAAAAGCTGCCAGTCCTAAGAAGAAAGTCGTGGAAGCGCGAAAACGTTTTCCGAGGAGCACTGTCAAAAGTTTGAAGGATTTCCGGTGATTTCTCATTTCGTAGCTATGGCTACATTGTTTTCACCGTGTGTCAATCCCCAATTTCTTCCAGCGACGAAAGGAGCTTAGCGTCATTTCAAAAACCGCAGCCTAGTGTCCGAGTACGAAAGAATGCCCGGGATAAACTCAGGGAGAAAAGGGGGAGTAGAATAAAGGACCTTCGCAGACTCTTCACTTAGATTTTCCCTACTCGATGGAAGATCCTCGTTAGAATGAAATGGAGGCAAAGACGCCAAAGGCTGGATTGTCTCCAATGTCCTCGCCAGTTTCGTCTTCTTCACGATCGATGTCTTCCAGCGCAAAGGCGTAAGCCGCGTATCCACCAATCGCAAGTCGTTCACCGATCGAATATTCCGCATCAATTCCAACTTGAAAGTGATTCCAGCCATCGTACTCATCCGTCCTATATCCAAAATCGAGTCCTAGGATCGCGTTGGGCGCCAGAGAAAACGAATCAGTCACTCCAACAGGAACTCCCAGACCCAATTCGAGAAATGCTCCTCCGGCTTCAAACGAGTAGACCGCATCAACAGCAGTCTCAAGAAACTCATGGATCACATAGGTAAGACCCACCCCAAGCTCGTCGTCGTCGGATCTTTCTCCATCATCGAAGAAGATCAAGTGTGTGTAACCGATGTAACCCTCGAGGCCATCCGCTAGTTCAGCAGACAACTCGCCAAAAATGTTCCACTCATTGTAATCGACCTCGGTCCCGTCGGCGAACCAGGTCCCCAAAGCGGCGGGTCCAATCGTACCCGAAAATTCAGCATAAACCAGACCGCCATCTCCCAAATCATCCCGTCCTTCCGCCAGATAGATACTGTCCCATCCAGCGGTAAAATTAGCCTCGCCTTTCAGTTCATCGAGAAACGTTAGAGGGGCGTCTTTCTCGAGTTCCTCGAGTTCAGCCTCTGTCTGTGAGAGCACTGGCGCTGCAGCCAAGACCATTCCTGACAAAATCAATTGGTATTTTTCTTTCATGTAGCCTTGGCTACATTTTTCTTCTTGGCAGTCAACGCTGTTTTTAGACTTTTCGGTTTCCATCTTTCTTCCTAGCGTCCGTCCCATGGGCAGCAGCGAACATGCGGATACTGACACTCGAAAACGTCTCAGACGTGCTCATCGCCTAATCCGTGGTCAGCACCGTGAAGAACGGACCGAAGATTACGTCGAGTCCATCTACCGGAGGTCCCGTAAAAACGAAGCCACGAGAATCGTCGACTTACAGAAAGTATTTGCAGTCTCCCACGTCACGGTGATTCGGGCGCTCGACAAGCTGGAGGGAGCAGGTTTTCTACGGAGAACCACGAAGGGCATTACTCTGACCGCAAAAGGAAAACGCCTAGGAGAGGAATGTTACGAACGCCATGAGACAGTCGAGTCCTTTCTCTTGTCCCTCGGTGTGCCAAAAGAGATCGCAGAGAGCGACGCAGAAGGAATCGAACACCACCTAAGCCCGCAAACTTTAGAAGCCATCCGTAATCATCTGGGATCGAGATAACCTGGCAACACCATCGTGAAGTGAGAAAAACCGTTTTGCCGCTCCTTGCCGTTCTGTCCTCTTTTCTCTCCGGCAGCGAGAAAGAGTTTTTCGACTAAAACTTCGATGGGCACGACGACTACCGAGTCTGGAGAGAAAGCAATGGACGCCTCGGCTACTACGACATCTACCTCTTCTCCCCTACAACAAAAACCTTTGAAAGGCACTTAGGCTTGAGCCAACTCTACAATCCCCGTCCGAACCAAGAAAAAGAAGAAATCGAGTGCTTTTCGCCAGGAGGACACAGCAGCATGCTCCACAGCACAGAGGTTTATGTTTGGGAGGATGAAGAACTGAAACTAGACCGAGTCACTCGGCAGGACTACATAAGGCTTGGAGACTTGTTGGAGTATGTGAGGGTCACCGCCAGAATTATTGACGGAAAGCCTACCATTGAGAGAATCGAGCACGTCCCAATGGTTTTGAAATAAACACTCTGTTGGACCGACAAATTCTCGTTACCGGTCGATTTGTTGAGGAGTTTCCTAACGCGAGCGAACCGAACTCAAATAATCCTTTACCCGGTCGGAAAATAAAGAGACCCGCTCAAACTCCTCTAGAAAGTAAGTAGTCCTGATCTCGTCTTCTGCCATCTTTTTACGGGAGTCCATCAATGCGAAGAGAGCCATCCGAAGGTCTTTGAGCGCTCGGGCGTTTGCTGCTGAACCGACGCGGTAGGACGAATCGAACTCTCTGTGGAATTTGGTGAGAAGGCGCCGAAGCTCTTCGTGTCCGCGTGCAGGCGAGAGGACTCTTCCGTCGGTATGAATCACGTTGGCGATGTCAACCACGCTAAAGACAACGTCGGAGTATTGCTCCAAAGCTACCCTCTCTCGATTCAGCTCCTCCAGCGTGAGACGTTCCCACTCTTGCGCGTTGTCAATCCGTTCAGCAAATCTTCTACGCTTCTTCGTGCTGGATTCTTCAGAATCATCCGACTCGTTCTCGTAGTTACCCTCGGAATCTTCACGATCGGCTTCCGGAATCGTATACTCAATGTAGTATGCAGCAACGCCGATCACCTTCCCCGATTTGTGGTGAACAATTGGACTTCCACTATTTCCTTCTACGAACGGAGCATCCACTTCGACCTGCCGAGGCCCGATACCATCTACCCTTCCCGTCAGCTTGGTGACCACTGCAGCACCTGCTTCGTTTCCAAAAACGGTAACGTCGTCACCAATCTCGACTTCAGCAAATATATCCTCCGCACACTCGAGAAAGTCTTCTCTGCCGTCAATCGGGACAATCGCCAGATCGCGATCTTTCGCCAGAAAACAGAAATTGGGAAGTAGAACTTCCTGTCCCTCTGCAGTCTTGCAAGTAATCTCGCTCGCACCCGCAATCACATGAGCATTGGTTACGAGGAACTGTCTTCCTTTTATCTCGGAAATAAAGCCGGTTCCGGTTGCATCATCGACATCAATGATCGCAATCGATCCCATTGGGATCGGAGGAAGGGGGACATCGGGTTCTCTCGTATCCTCTTCCAAAATCGGCGAAATTGACGCTTGAAAAGGTGAGGTATCAACAGGGCCGCCACTTTCCCGCGAATCACTGTTGGCCCCTGCATCCGGTAACCAATCGCCGGAGTTCATCCACTTTCCCCACGCGAACCCCTTGGCCTCTGGACGGCTCCACGCAGTAGCTAAAACATGACCTTCAAAGACAATCCGGACCTCGACAAGATTCCTCCGGATTGAGGGCACTGGGGGAAGTGCCATTGGTCGCTTTTCCACCAAATCTTCCCAAGTCACCTCCTTGTTTGTTGTCGGTCGCTCAAAATCGAAATTGAGAGAAAAGGTTTCTCCCGAAGATAAACCCTCAAATTCACCATCTGTATACCAAGGGCGGACCTCTCCTAAAGCGAAATAACCATCAGTACCACCGACCTTATTTCCGCTCACTCTCACAAAATCGAAAATCAGGGTGTAATTGTTGTAAAGTACCTCTAATTCCGGGGGAAAAGACATAGGCGAGAGGTTTGTAAAATTGATCTCGACGGAATCACTTGACCAAAGGCCTCCACCGGAATTCTCGATTACCTCCAACCTCCATGCCGATTCGTAGCTGAAAACCGACGAAAGGGCCCAGTCTAATACGCTGGTGCGCGATTCTTTTGATAGCTCCGAGAGTGGAATTTTTGCCGTGATTCCTGCTTCGGTCTTGAGAATTACTACCTCTCCCTCGATTCCCTGAACTTTGCCCTCTACCGGCTGACCCGCAGCATCTTCAAGAGACAGTGCCAAACCGCTAATTGGGAACAGTCCCGCAAAAATCACTGCCAAAACAACGAAGAAAAGTCCGTTCAGGGAAGCCCTCACAGAGTGTGGGATGATCCGAACTAACCTTCTCATTTTCATGCCTATATCAGGACAATGACTTTTCTAGAAGTATTCACAAACAATTTCGTTCCGTCTAGACCTGCATCGTGGTTTCCCACAAAACGATGAGCATAAAAGACACCAAATTGTTTCAGAGAAAAACCGAAGTGCTTGCTCTAACGCATCTCTATTTCGGATGCGGATCCGATCCGCTTTTGTAGATCTTCGAACGCCAACCCTACTTCCTTGTCGGTGAGAGTGCGGGAGGGCGACCCGTATTCGATCGTGAATGCGATACTCTTTTTGCCTTCAGGAAGCCCAGCCCCTTCAAACACATCAAAAATTTGAATCTTTTCTACCGCAAAGTCTCCCACCCCGGCAGTGGCCATTTTCTCAAGCTCGGAGCGGACCTTTTCAGCCAATTCGCCCCGGTCTACAACCACCGCAATATCCTTCACTGATCGAGGAAAGGAGCTCGGAGGGACAAAAGGCTTTGAGGATGAATTTGAGACGTCAAGAAGAGTCGGATCCACAATCAATTCGCCCGCAAAAACCGGATCCTCGATTTCATGTTTCTCCAGAACTTCTCGACTGAGAGCACCCCAGGAAAGCCGAACGCCGGAACGTTCCCCGATCTCAGCTGCCCGATTCGTCGACCAAACCCTGGAATCCACGACCGTCCCGACCTTGTCAGCAGCCCAGCCAACTCCGGCGAGTTCGCACAGGTCCTGCAGCAAACGGGAAGCGTGATAGAAATCGAAAGACTCCCGCTCCAACCAAGTGGACTTTCGCAGAGGCCCGCAGGAGACAAACGCTACCGAGAAACTCTCGGTCATCAATTCGCTATTACCCCCAAATACACGTCCGCACTCGAAAAAACGAAAGTCCTTTCGGCTGCGGCCGCGGTTGAACCGAAGCACGTTGAGGAGACCGGAGAGTAGCGAGGGGCGCAGGTGACTCTGGTCCTTCGCCAGAGGGTTCTCCAGCTCAAGAAAGTCCGTGTTACCCGGTTGCCAGAATTCCGCCTCTTCGCCGGAGACCAGCGTGTAGTTGAATGCCTCATTGAAACCGTTGGCGACCAGGTGCTCACGAATTCGCGAAGCGGACTGGTCGACACCCGATTCTGGTAACGCCGATACAGCCGGGCAACCCACCGACGCCTCAGGAATTCGATCCGTCCCATACATGCGCAAAAACTCCTCCGCCAAGTCCGCAATACGGAAAACGTCCAATCGAAACGACGGAATCCGAACAGTCCACGGATCAGAAGGCTCCGAGGCACGCGTAACCTCAAAGTCCAAACGCTCCCAAGCCGCTTCGATTTCATCCTCTTGGACCGAGAAACCAATCCGATCAACGATCTGCTGAGGCGTCACCTGGATCTCTGTGATCGTTTCCGGAAGATGACCCACGATCTGAGGCGGACCACCCAGGGTGCCACCGGATGTCTCGAGAATGAGAGCGATGCAGCGGGAAGCAGCGAACTCAATACCGGCTGGATCAACACCTCGTTCAAACCGATGAGAACTGTCCGAACTCAAGCCCAACCGTCGGGAGGTGGCTCGGATCCCAGTCGGTTCAAAAGCGGCTACTTCTAAAACGATATCGCGGGTTTGATCATCAACTTCGGCATCCAAAGAGCCCATGATCCCTGCGATCACCAGAGGCCGTTCTCCGTCAGCAATCACCAGATCCCCTTCTTCCAAGACCCGTTCTTTCCCATCCAGAGTGGTTATTCCCTCTCCAGCGAGCGCCCGCCTAACGGCCAGCTGCTCCTCCTTGATTTTCGAGTGATCGAATGCGTGTAGAGGCTGCCCAGTTTCAAGCAAAACATAGTTCGTACAATCTACTACGTTGTTAATCGGACGCAGTCCAACAGCACGAAGCCGTCGCTGCATCCATTCCGGACTTTCCTTGATTGTAACCGACCGAACCGACCAAGCCGTGTAGCGGGGACAGGCTAGTGAATCCCGAATCTCGAGACTCTCCAGAAGATGGTCTTCATCCGTCCCCCCGGAAACTGATGTCTCAATCTCCGGAAATTTCATCTCTGTCCGAAACCAAGCAGCAAGCTCGCGAGCGATTCCAGTGTAGCTGAGGCAATCGGGCCGGTTGGGGGTGACTTCAATATCAAAAACCGTATCCGGCTGAGGGAAAAGGTCATTGATTGGGGTCCCGATTTGGGGTCGATCATCAAAGATGTGGAGTCCGGCGTGATCATCCCCGAGGTTCAGCTCCTTCGCGGAGCACATCATTCCTTCCGAAGAGACTCCTCGCAGCTTGGACTTCTTGATCTTGAAGTTTCCGGGCAGCACGGCACCGACCATTGCCACCGGAACCCGGTCACCCACCTTGAAATTTGTGGCACCACAAACGATTCCGAGAGGCTCGCTTTCATCGTCGACCTTCACGGAGCAAACGCTCAGGCGATCCGCATTCGGGTGTTGATCCTTTTTGAGGACCTCCCCCACCACCACTTTTGACAATGCAGGAACGCCGACCGTCTCAATTCCTTCTACTTCAAAACCAATCAGGGTAAGAGCCTCTTCGATCTCTTCAATCGACTGATCAAGCCTTACGTAATCGGAAAGCCACTCGTAACTGATCTTCATGAGAACTGCCTGAGAAAACGTTCGTCGTTCTGATAAAAGTAACGGATGTCGTCGATCCCGTAGAGATTCATCGCCACACGCTCGACCCCCATCCCAAAGGCAAACCCGGAATACTCCTCAGGATCGTATCCCACAGATTCAAAGACTGCCGGGTCCACCATTCCGCATCCCATGATCTCGATCCAGTCGGATCCTACCTTTCCAAGATGACCACTCGGGAAATCGACCTCAAAACTCGGTTCAGTGTAGGGAAAAAAGTGGGGCCGAAAACGGGTTTTCGCTCCCTTTCCCAAAAGCTCGCCAACAAAGTAATCCAGCACCGCCTTCAGATCCCGAACGGTGACGTTTCGGTCCACATAGAGACCCTCCACCTGGTGAAAGTTGGCGCTATGAGTTGCGTCGGCAGTATCACGGCGAAAGCAACGCCCGGGAGAAATGATCCGGATCGGCGGCTTGTTAGCCAGCATCGTCCGAATCTGGGTGCTTGAGGTGTGAGTGCGCAGCAGATAGCGCTCTTCGGCACTTGACTTGGTTACGTTGGAAACGTCCGTTCCCCACTTAAGGTAGTAGGTGTCGTGAAGGTCGCGTGCAGGATGGTCGGGCGGAGTATTCAGAGCGTCAAAGCAGTAGTACTCCGTTTCCACATCCGTGCCCTCAACTACCGAGAATCCGATCCGACGGAAAATCTCGACAATCCGATTGCGAACCTTCGTCAGCGGGTGGATGCATCCCCGTTGGGGATCCGGACTCGGAAGCGTGGGATCAATCTCGGGACCCAGCCGCTTGGCAAACTCCTCGTTCTCGCTCTTCCTTACAGCCTCATCAAAAACGGCCTCCAGGCGGGTCTTGAGTTCATTCACCTTCTTTCCGAAAGCTGGCTTCTCCTCCTTCGGCAACTCGCCGATTCTCTTTCGAAATGCGGTGAACGAACCGCTCCCTCCGAAGAAAAGAGCTTTCACCTCGTCCAAAGCTGATCGGGAGGTTACAGCCGAAAGACGTTCCTCCGCCTCGGCAACTATCCGGGTTATCTCCTCGTCCATGACCAGCGAGTAATCTCAGGGGTGCCCAGCAATCGCAGGCCAATCTCCCTTTTTAGTTCTTACCGCTGGGAAGACCGGCTTCTTTTGCCTGTTTCACCAGACCTTCGAAGGCCTCTGGATCGTGAATCGCCAGCTCGGAGAGCGTCTTGCGGTTCATTTCAATTCCCGCTGTCTTCAGACCAGCCACGAAGCGGCTGTAGTTGATACCCGAAGCCCGGCAGGCTGCATTGATCCGAACGATCCAAAGCTTCCGCATCTCGGACTTCTTTTTCCGCCGGTCGCGGTAGGCAAATTTCTCGGCACGCTCGACCGCGTCTTTTGCGTAGCGGAAAAGCCGGGATTTGTTCCCGTAATAACCCTTCGCCTTGTTGAGAACCTTTTTGCGGCGGGCGCGGGTGGCTGGTGTTCCTGTTGCTCTTGGCATGTTGTTTCTTTCGTTTTTGGGACGAATGCCGGGTCGCCTGTGGATTCACCCGGACTCGTCAATTCATCTTTCAATCAGAGGATAGCCTTCTCCAAGCGCTTCTGAAAGCCCTTGGAAACCGACTGGTCCTGGCGCATTGCACGACGCTGCTTCGTAGATTTCTTGCGAAGCAAATGGCGCTTGCCCGGCTTGCGGCGAATGAGACGACCCGTCCCCGTCACCTTGAACCGCTTAGCGATCGATTTCTTGGTCTTTTGCATGGTGAAAAACGAAAGAGAAAGTCTCCTTTCCGACCGCATGTCAACTTTTTCCCCTGACTAAGCGCTAAGTCATAGAGTGAAGATCAAATTGATGCCTTTGACCTCCTCGATCTGGCAAGTGTCGGACTTGAACCGATCTAAGTCCTCTTCGGAACGATTGCGGTGCCTTGGTCCACGCAGTCGCAGGGAAAGCAGTTATTTGAGGGTTGGTCCAATCTCAAGATCCTCAAAGGCGTCAGATTTCGTGACTCCATTGCAAACAATGGGTAGTGAAATCACCTAGCCGAAACCAGTGCTCAATTACTTAAAACTACGACATGGATCGAAAACCCTTTTGAAATGCCATGGCCGGTGTAAGACGGAAGATACCATTCGTTCGCCCTTGCTGTATGCCAGGATGTCACCCATCGTCCGCCCATGAGCGAAGAAATCAGCTACAGTGCTCTCAATCGGGAGAGCAAATCATTGATGCAGGAACTGGCGAAGAGCCAACCGAAGTTGATGCAGGCTTTTCAAGGCTTGCACCACGCCGTGGGTGGCGGGGGTGCTTTGGAATCGAAAACCAAAGAACTGCTTTCCCTTGCGATCAGCATCCACGGGCAGTGCCACCGTTGTATCAGCCTCCACGTTGCTTCCGCACTTAGCGAAGGAGCGACGCCCGAGGAAATCACCGAGACAATCGGTGTGGCAGTATTGATGGGCGGAGGCCCGGCTCTCATGCATGGGCTGGACGCATTGAAGGCCCTGAAAGAACTCGATTAGGTTCTAGAGCACTTTGCGATTAGTTTGAACCATCAGGCTGAACTGCTTTTGCGCCTCAACGAGGCGGAGCGACGCGCTGCGCACTAGAAGTGCGTGAGCGTCGCTCGAACGCTGTTGCGGCTCAAAAGCAGCCAGTCCTCTGGATGGGGTTAAACTGAGAGTTCGCTGCGTTAGCTTGGTGTTCACGGGCTTCAG